>CAXTDP010000048.1:0-15545 GCA_964242295.1 uncultured Acetobacteraceae bacterium
GGGACGCGCTGGCCCGGCTGCAGCCGACCCTGCAGTTTGACGACCCCATCAACATCCAGTTCACCAGCGGCACCACCGGGGCGCCGAAGGGCGCCACGCTGACGCACCACAACATCCTGAACAACGGCTACTTCATCGGCGAGGCGATGCGGCTGACCGAGGCCGACCGGCTGTGCATCCCGGTCCCCCTGTATCACTGCTTCGGCATGGTGCTGGGCAACCTGGCCTGCACCACGCACGGGACGGCAATCGTGTATCCTGGGCCGGGCTTCGACCCGCTGGCGGTGCTGCAGACCGTGGCCGACGAGCGGTGCACCGGCCTGCACGGCGTGCCCACCATGTTCATCGCCGAACTGGAGCATCCGGAGTTCGACCGTTTCGACCTCAGCAGCCTGCGCACCGGCATCATGGCCGGCTCGCCCTGCCCGATCGAGGTGATGCGCCGGGCGGTGGAGCGGATGAACCTGCGGGAGATTACCATCTGCTACGGCATGACCGAGACCAGCCCGGTCAGCTTCCAGTCTTCTACGAGTGACCCGCTGGAGCGCCGGGTCAGCACGGTCGGGCGGGTGCATCCGCACTTGGAGGTCAAGATCGTGGACGCGGAGGGCCGCATCGTGCCGCGCGGTGTGGCCGGGGAGCTTTGCACGCGGGGCTACAGCGTCATGCTGGGCTATTGGGACGACGAGGCGCGGACGCGGGGGGTGATCGATGCTGCCCGTTGGATGCACACCGGCGACCTGGCGGTGGTGGACGAGGAGGGATACTGCAACATCGTCGGACGCATCAAGGACGTGGTGATCCGCGGCGGCGAGAACGTGTATCCGCGCGAGGTCGAGGAGTTCCTGTATCGCCATCCCGCCATCCAGGACGTGCAGGTGTTCGGGGTGGCGGACGACCGCTATGGCGAGGAGCTATGCGCCTGGGTGAAGCTGCGCGGCGGCGAGGCGCTGACGGCGGAGGCGGTGCAGGCGTTCTGCCGCGGGCAGATCGCGCACCAGAAGGTGCCCCGCTATGTCCGCTTCGTGGAGGAGTTCCCGATGACGGTGACTGGGAAGATGCAAAAATTCCTGATGCGGGAGGCGATGGAGAGGGAGTTGGGGGTGCGGGCGGCGGAGACGGCGTAGGCGCTTTGGTCCAAGTCCGACGTAAGCGGCCACGGCGATTGGCTGCGGCGCAGCCGGGGTGAGCCTGTGCCGTCACCTCCGCTGCGTCCGGCGCCGCACGGCCAAGGCGCCGTGCCTCACTCCGCCGCGACCGGCATCCCTGCCCCGTCCGCCGTGAGGTCCACCTGCACCTCCCCGGCCAGCACGCGCCGGGCAAGCGCCACGTCCAGGTCATGCTCCCAGGCGCCGATCACCACGGTGGCGACGCAGTTGCCGATCAGGTTGCCCAAGGCGCGCGCCATGCCGATGAACCAGTCCACCGACAGCACCAGCACCAGACCGATGGCGGGGATCGCCGGCACCGCGTTCAGGGTTGCCGCCAGGATCACGATGGCGGAGCCGGGCACGCCGTGCGCGCCCTTGCTGGTCACGAGCGAGATGCCCAGCACCAGCAGCAAGTCCCCCAGCGACAGCGGCGTGTTGGTTGCCTGCGCGATGAACACCGTCGCCAGCGTCAGGTAAATCGAGAATGCATCGAGGTTGAACGAGTATCCCGTCGGGACCACCAGCCCGACGATGGACGGCTTGACGCCCATGCGCTCCAGCTTGCGCATAATCTGCGGCAGCACCGCATCCGACGACGCGGTGGCCAGCACGATGGTCAGTTCCTCCCGGAAATACAGCAGGAAGCGCAGGATGTTCAGCCCGGTCGTGACGCGCATGACCGTGCCGAGCACCACCACAACGAACACCGCGACCGCCACCCAGAACAGCGCCACCAGCGACACGAGCTGCTGCAGCGACCCCACGCCATACTGCCCGACCGTATATGCCACCGCTCCCAGCACTCCCGGCGGCGCCAGGCGCACGATCAGGCCCATCGCCCGGAACAGCACCCTGGACACGGCCTCGATCAGGTCCGTCACCTGCTTGCCTGGCTCGCCGACCAGGGACAGGCTGATGCCGAAGATGATGGCGAAAAACAGCACCTGCAGCACGTCGTTGCGCGCCAGCGCGTCGAACGAGGTGGTGGGAATGATGTTCAGGATGAAGCTGCCGATGCCGCCGCCCTGCAGCTTGTGGGCATTTTCGGCATAGGCGCCCATCGCCTTGGCGTCCAGCGTCGCGGTGTTGATGTTCATGCCGTGGCCTGGCCCCACCAGGAAGGCCAGCAGCAGCCCGACCACCAGGGCGACGGTCGTCATCACCTCGAAATACAGCAGCGCCTTACCGCCGACCCGGCCGACCTTCTTGAGGTCGCCTGCGCCGGCGATCCCGTGCACGACGACGCAGAACACGATGGGCGCCACGATCATCGAGATCAGCTTCAGGAACGCGTCGCTGAAGAACTTCAGGCCGATGGCGAAACCCGGTGCCGCCATGCCGAGCACGATGCCCAGCACCAATGCAGCGACCACCTGGACGAACAACGACTTGTAAATCGGCGTGCGCCGGGTGGTTGGGATAGTGGCTGCTGGGAAGGACATGCCGCTTGCTCCGGTTCGGGCGCATGGGACTGCGCGCCCGCTGTTCCGCGAACTGCCTTGCAAGCTTTACGCCAGGGTTCTGAGCCGGGGCAGCTAGGTTGGGGCTTGGCCTGCGGCTGCGGCGGCAGGCGCCTGCATGAACCCCTGCCCAGCCGGGCACAGGTCCAGCAGCGGGCAGCGTCCGCAGGCCGGATTGCGCCAAAAGCAGCACTTTTGCCCGTGCAGCATCAGCACCTCGTGGTTGTCATAGACCTGCTGCGCGTCCCACTCCGGCGGCAGTTGCGCGGCCAGGACGACGTGGGACGGGCCGACTGCCATGCCGGCCGGGATCAGCCCGGTGCGGGCAGCGACGCGGTGGTGATGGCTGTCCACCGGCAGCGCCGCACGGCGCAGCAGACTGAAGCTGAGCACGGCGGCGCTGGTCTTCGGACCGACACCAGGCAACAGTTGCAGCCAGGCGCGGGCCTCATCCACCGGCAGGTCGGCCAGGAAGTCCAGGGACAGCTCGCCGCGCTCGGCCTGGATGGCGCGCAGGATGGACTGGATGCGGGGCGCCTTTTGCTCGGGCCAGGTGACGCGGGCGATGGCCTGCTGCACCTCGGCGACCGGGGCATCGAGGACGGATTGCCAATCCGGGAAACGGGCGCGCAGGGCCTTGAAGGCGGCGCCGCTGTCCGCGTTGCGGGTGCGGTGCGACAGGAGGGAGCTGACGAGCTCGCTGAGGGGGTCCAGCGCATGGAAGTAGGCTATGGGGCAGCCATACAGGCGGCACAGGCGGTGGTGGATGTCTTGGGCCTTGGTGGTCAGATCCATCGCGCCGCAACGCCGCAAGGGTGCCTCGGGTTTGCGGCGCCCCGGCGGTGCCTTACGCCCTGTGGCGGCCCAGCGCGGTTTCCAGCTCTTCGGCCCGGCGGGCGGGAGTGTTGGCCGGGGCCGGGGCAGCCGGAAGCGCCTGGCCGGACGCGCGGCGTACCTCTTGCAGCAGGTCGCGCATGTCGGAGCTGTCCTTGCGGATCAGAGCCGCCTGTGGTCCCAGTCGTTCCCGGTCGGCGGCCGTCATGTCCATTGCGGTGACGACGATCACGGGAATGGTGCTCCAGTCCGGGCGGTTGCGCAGTTCCTTCAGCACGCCAAAGCCGTCCATGCCGGGCATCATCAGGTCCAGCAGGATCACCGCTGGGCGGACGGCGGCGACCTGGTGCAGGGCGGCATGGCCGTCGGCGGCGGTGTCCACGGCCCAGCCATCCCGGGCCAGCATCGTGCGGAGCCGGTCGCGCGTGTCGGCGTCGTCATCAACCACCAGCACGGGCCGGCCCGCCTTCTCCTCCGCCAGCCGGTCCAGCGCCTGCTTCAGGCGGTCCCATTCCACCGGCTTGGCCAGATAGTCCGCAGCACCTAGCGAGTAGCCCAGCCCGCGCTCGTCAACAAAGCTGACGACCACGACCGGGATGGAAGCCAACGCCGGGTCGGCCTTGAGGCGGGACAGCACGCCCCAGCCGTCCAGCCGTGGCATCAGGATGTCCAACAGGATGACGGAGGGACGGAGCTGCGCCGCCAGCCTCAACCCAGTTTCTCCGTCGGAGGCGGTGCGGACGGCAAATCCGTCTTTTTGCAGGAAGCGCGTCATTAGGTCGAGCACCGCCGGGTCGTCGTCTATGACCAGGACGGGATGCTGGCCGGCCTCGACCTCCCCGGCGCCGTCGGCTGCGGACGCTTGTGCCGGCTGCCAGTGGAGGGGAAGGCGCAGGGTGAAGGTCGTGCCCTGGCCCGGCGCGCTGGCCACATCCACGGTGCCGCCCAGCATGGTGGCGAAGGCCCGGGTGATGGACAGGCCCAGCCCGGTGCCGCCGAAGCGGCGCGTGGTGGAGGCGTCGGCCTGCTGGAAGCGCTGGAACAGCCTCTGCAGCTCCTCCGGCGCCATGCCGATGCCGGTGTCGGAGACCTTCAGCGTGATGTCGTCCAAGCTGTCGGGGCGGGCGGAGCGCTCGGCGGACAGGGTGATGGTGCCGTTCTGGGTGAACTTGGCGGCGTTGCTCAGCAGGTTCAGCAGCATTTGGCGCAACTTGGTCATGTCCTGGTGCATCGTGCCCAGGTCCGGCGGCGCCTGCAGCACCAGGGTGTTGCCGTTCTTGTCCATCAGCGCCTGCATCGTCGCCGCGACATCCTGCAGCAGGCAGCCGGCGTCGAAGTCCTCGGCATAGACCTCCATGCGGCCGCTCTCGACCTTGGAGATGTCCAGCACGTCGTTGATAAGGCCCAGCAGGTGCCGGGCATTGTCCTTGATCGTGGTCATGTCGCCGAGCAGGCTGGCGGGGTCGGCGGCGTCCTCGATCTCCTCCTCCAGCATCTCGGTGTAGCCGATGATGGCGGACAGGGGGGTGCGCAGCTCGTGGCTCATGTTGGCGAGGAACTGACTCTTGGCGCGGTTGGCCTCCTCCGCCTGCTCCTTGGCGGCGAGCAGCTCGGCCTCGGCGAGACGGCGCTCGGTGATGTCCTCATGGACGCCGACCCATTCGCGCAGGACCCCGGCGCCGTCCAGCACGGGGGCGGCGCGTATGGCGAACAGGCGGTAGGCGCCGTCGTGGCGGCGCAAGCGGTGCTCATGCACGAACACCCGGCGGGCGGCGACGGCCTCGTTCCAGGCCTCCACGGTGGGCGGTACGTCGTCGGGGTGGACGGCCTGAGTCCAACCGAAGCCGTGGTAGTCGGCCTCCGTTTGGCCGGTGTAGCGGGCCCAGTCGGCTTGGGTTCCCATCATCTCGCCGCCGGCGCTGTTGGTCCAGATGATGTCGCCCACGACTTCGGCGGCGGCGCGGAACCGCTCCTCGCTGGCCAGCAGGTCGCGTTGGACGCGGGCCTGGTCCAGGGAGGCCGCCAGCAGCGACAGGAACAGCAGGACGAAGGTGGCGGCGCCGACATAAAGGGCTAGGGTCAGTTGCCCGATGCCGTCCAGGTCGTCCGCTGCCGGGGCCTGGCCGGTCATGGTGAAGCTGGCGGCAGCCATGCCGATATAATGCATTCCGGCGACAGCGGCCCCCATCACCGCGGCGGCCAGCAGCTTCCGCGCGACGCCGTGCGAGCGGACCATCAACCACAAGGCGGCGGTGGAGGCGGCGACGGCGATTATGACCGACAGGGCGACCAAGGGGGTGGAGTGGATGACTGTCGCCCGCATGTCCATTGCGGCCATGCCGGTGTAGTGCATTGCGGCAACGCCCCCGCCCATCAACAGGCCGGCTGGCACCACGTCCCTCGCTTGTGCGCGGGGTCGCGTGACCCAGGCGAAGGCCGCCCCGGTGGCGGCGATGGGCACCAGCAGCGACAGCACGGTGCCGCTTACGGCGAAGCCGACCGGCAGGTCCATGCGGAAGGCCAGCATGCCGATGAAGTGCATGGCCCAGATGCCGCCGCCCATCACCAGCGCCGCCATGCCGACCCACACCGGGCGCATGTTGGCGGGGGCGCCGCGGACGCGGCTGCCGAGGTCGAGGGCGCTGTAGGAGGCCAGGACGGCGATCAGGATGGACAGCACCACCAGGGGGGTATCGTAGCTGGCGATGATGGGCATGACGGTCTCCGGGGTGGGCGCGCTGGTGGGAACCGCGGGCTTGGGGATGCTGAGGTGTGGTTGGGCGTTCGTGTGCTTGGGTTGAACGCGACCAGGGGGTGACGTGTTCCGGGCGGGTTGGAGGGGGGCTGCGATTGGGGGGGGTGATATCGGGTGGCCCGGTGCTTGGCGTGCTGGTGTGGACGGCTTACAGAATGGGACGGAGCGCGAGGCCGGGTTTTGCCGGGTCAGGCGGCGATGGCCTCTGATATGCCAGTGGCTGGCTTCTTGTTTGGGGATGCCATGACGCAGGATGGGTCCGTTGCTGCCTGCGCGGCCCCGCTGTCAGGGCATGCGTCGCGGCGATCGCGCGCACTCAGCGCTGCCTGGCCGCATCCGGTATGCTGGTTTCATTGCACTGGGCGCGTGTTTGGTGCTCCATCAGGCGGCCAGCACCAGCCCTGGAGACCGCAGTTGGACTTTGCCTATACTGCCCTGCTGTTCCTCATCCTGCTGATGTGCGCAGCCATGGGATGGTGGGCGCAGGGGAAGCTGCATGAGCGCTACGTGTCACGGGACGCCATCGAGAGCATCCGGCTGCTGATGGGGATGCTCCTGACCTTCTCGGCCCTGGTGCTGGGGCTGCTGACTTCCAATGCAAAGCAGCGGTTTGACGCCTATAACAATGACCTGAGCGCGTTCGGGGTCAGCCTGGTGGAAATCGATCACCGGCTGCGGACGTATGGCCCGGAGGCGGAGCCGATCCGCGCGCGGCTGCGGACCTACACGGCGGCCGCCATCGCCGACACCTGGCCGGAGGAGCCGTTGCCGGCGGGGCAGTATCCCAGGTTCAACCAGGGTTCCGGGCATGAGAGCGTGGAGGGGGCGGAGTTGGGCAGGATGCTGACGGAGGTGGATACAGCGATCGAGCACCTTGCGCCGCCGGACGACTACCACCGCCAGATTGCCGACCGTTTACGCAACCGTGTGGCGGAGGCGATCCAGCAGCGGTGGCAACTGATCTTTTCCGCGCGCTCGACGGTGTCTTGGCCGTTCCTGCTTGTGCTGACGTCCTGGCTTTCGATCATCTTTGCGATCTTTGGGCTGACGTCGCCGAGGAGCCGGCTGGTTTATGCTGTGGTCGGGCTGGCGGCGTTGTCCATTGCTTCGCCGTTATACTTGATCCTGGACTACACCGAGGCGCGGACTGGGCTGCTGAAGCTTTCCAGCTTTTCGATGCGGACGGCGTTGGAGCATATGGATCAGGGGGAGTGAGGGGGTTGGGGTGGCGCGGATCTCATCTGTGTTCTGAAATTGTTGGTTGTTTCGAGTTCATGTGGACGGGGCGGATACAGCTTGAATTGAAGGACGAGAGCGGGGATGTGTTATGATGCGAGCATGGCAAGCGCAGTGGAACCAGATACGACGGCGGACACTAGCTTAGCGGATCAGGTTGTGACGACCTTGTGTGCGCATGAGGCGGAGTTACGTGCGGCAGGCGTATCGCGGCTGTCTTTGTTCGGTTCGGTCGCCCGTGGTCACGCCGGAGCCGACAGCGACGTGGACTTAGTGGCCGAACTTGTTCCTGAGGCCCGCGTCGGTCTGTTCAGGCTTGTTGCGTTGGAGCGGCGGCTATCCGAATTGCTGAGCCGCCCGGTGGACCTGCTTCCGGAGCCGGTAGAGGCACCGCGTCTGCGCGCGAATATCGAGCGGGACCGTCGGCGTGCCTTCTAAACACGATCCGATTGACTGTTTGTCAGACACAATCGAGAATATTGAGCGTATTCAGAAATATATATCCAGTTTAGACCGGGCGGCATTTGCCTCCAACGTTATGGTCCGCGACGCGGTGGAGAGGTGCCTTGAGAGAGTTTGTGAAGCCGCACACCGTTTGGGCGAGCGTGGCCCCGAGTTGATGCCGGACCAGCCCTGGTGCGATATTCGCGGGATGGGCAACTGGCTGCGCCATGCTTACGACCGGGTCAGCTTGGACGTGATCTGGAACGCGGTGCGGGATGACTTGCCGAATTTAGCGTCTCAAGCACAAGCAGCGGTAAGATTGCAAAAAGATATTTGACTTCTGCTGCCCGCGCATGCACGCCATTGCTAAAACGCGAATAACAGGAAATGTTGGCCAGCGGAGGCCATAGACATTTGGACTTTGGACCTTGCTTCTAAGCTGATGCAGACTAATCGCAACTTGCAATGACAGAGAACATCATCATTTGGTTACGCTCGCATTTAGGTGAGGGCTCAGTACCAGTCGCGATTGAATTTGACTACCAATCTCCACCGCGAGCATCTGGGCGGCTTTAAGGTCGTCCTGAACCTTGTGAAGCGCAGCCCAATACGTTTCAAGGACATGCCTGTCACAGAATTCATCTAACGCCAGAGGAGCAATTTTTCCCCATTCGGCATAGGCCTGCAGCTTCTCGAACCTCTGTTCTGAACCAGGAATACTTCACTGTTTCGGTGAATTCTTAGCAGAGCTACGGAACCACTTATCCCAATCAGCACCGCTTTTTGACTGATTGCAGGTGCCGCACGCGGGCATGAGGTTTCGAATTTCGTGTATGTAGCCAGTCGGCTTTTTATTTCGGACCAGTGGTCGGAGATGGTCCCAATCAGAAGCGGCAACCCCGCAGTAAACGCAGGTTAACCTAGGCCTGCGCTGGCCCAGAATTGCCAACGCCGCCTCTTCTTCGGCCTGCGACCAGGGTTTTGTCGGTATAATTGCTTGAACAAAGGTATTCGTAACTGACGAGGAACGCCCTGTAATCTTTGTAGTAACAGGTTTCCTCACTTCGTAGGTAATCCAGACTGTTGAGTCAATGCGCAGCCCCCAAATACGCCGCCCGAACCGCAGGATCATCCCGCAGCCGCCCCGCCGGCCCACTCGCCGCCAACCGCCCGTTCTCCATCACATACCCAAAGTCAGCCACCTCCAGCGCCGCCGCCGCAAACTGCTCTACCAGCAGCATCGTAATCCGCGCCTCCTTCAACCGCCCGATCGTCGCAAACACCTCCGACACCAGCCGGGGCGACAGCCCCATCGAAGGCTCGTCCAGCAGCAGCACGTCCGGGTTCAGCATCAGCGCCCGCGCCATCGCCAGCATCTGCTGCTCCCCGCCCGACAGGGTGCCCGCCAACTGTGGCCGCCGCTCCGCCAGCCGGGGAAACAGCGCGAACATCCGGTCCAAGTCCGCCGCAACGTCGCCCTTCGGCCGGCTCCCTGTCAGCCGCGGGAAGGCGCCCATCACCAGGTTGTCCGCCACCGACATGGTCGCGAACACCCGGCGCCCCTCGGGGGAGTGCGCCAGCCCGCGCCGGGTAATGGCATGGGACGGCATCCCGGCAACATCGGTGCCGCCCAGCATAATCCGCCCGCTCTCGGGCTTGATCATCCCCGACAGCGCCCGCAGCGTCGTGGTTTTACCCGCCCCATTGGACCCGATCAGGGTGACGAGCTGCCCCTTCTCGATCCGCATGTCCAACCCGTGCAGCACCTGCACCTTGCCATACCCGGCGCGCAGCCCCTCCACGACCAGCATCTACGCCGCCTCCGCCACGGTTCCGCCCAAATACGCCGAGATCACCCGCTCATCCGCCTGCACCTGCGCCGGCAGCCCCTCGGCGATCTTCTGGCCGAAGTCGAGGACCGTCACCGTGTCGCACAGCGACATCACGACATCCATGTGGTGCTCGATTAGGATCAGGGTGATGCCGTGGTCCCTGATCTTGCGGATGATGACCATCAGTTCCTTGATGTCCGGCGCCGTCAGCCCGGCCGCCGGCTCGTCCAGCAGCAGCAGCTTCGGGTCCAGCGCCAGGGCACGGGCGATTTCCAGCACGCGCTGCTTGCCATAGGGCAGGTTGCGCGCCTCCTCGTTTGCCAGCGCCTCCAGCCCCACGAAGCGCAGCAGGCTCGCCGCCCGGACCTTCGCCGCCGCATCCTCGCGCCGAGACCGCGGCGAAGCCAATGCGACCTCCGCCAGCGACCCGGCATAGGTATGATGCAGCCCCACCAGCACGTTTTCTATAAGTGTCAGCTCGCCGAACAACTGCACATTTTGAAAAGTGCGGGCGATCCCGGCGGCGGCGATCTGCGGCGGCTTGCGGCCGGCGATGCTGCGGCCCTCCAGCTTGATGTCGCCGGCGGTCGGCACGTAGATGCCGGTCAGCACGTTCATCATCGTGCTCTTGCCGGAGCCGTTGGGACCGATCAGGCCGTGGATGGTGCCGGGCATGATGGACAGGTCCACCCGGTCGAGCGCCTTCAGCCCGCCGAACTGCATGACCACCTGCTGCGCTTCCAACAGCGGCTTGCCCAATGCCACGTCCGGCACCGCGGCGGACCACGCGTGCGCGTCGTCACCATGCGCCTCGATCACCGCGTGGGCCTGGAATAGGCCGGGCCGGATGTGGGACAGCGCCGTGCGGACGAAGCCCCAGATACCGTCCGGCAGGTAATACACCACGAACAAGATCATCGCCCCGAAGATGGACAGCTTGTAGTCGGTGATCTTGTCCAGCAGCAGCGAGAACACGAAAAACGCGACGCATAGTCCGACCGGCACCAGGATGGCCCGGCGCTCATCCGGCGCCGCCCGCCGCAGCGCCACCGTGCCCGACACCACGGCCACGGCCGCGATCACCCCGGCGATGATCCGGAACAGCTCGATATCCGACAGCAGCGCCGGCAGCATGACGATGATGAGCGCCCCCAGCATCGGCCCGACCCGGCTTTTCCGCCCGCCCAGAGTCACCGCCAGCATGAACTGGATCGCCAGCTCGATGCCGAAGTTGTTCGGCGCGATATACTGCTCGGAGTAGGCGAACAGCACCCCGGCCAGCCCCGCCAGCCCGGCGCTGCAGCCGAACGCCATCACCTTGTGCTTATAGACGCTGACGCCCATGCAGTCCGACGCGATCGGCGCGTCGCGCAGCGCCTCGAACGCGCGGCCATAGCGGCTGGCGATCAGGCGGTTCACCACTAGGATCGTCAGCAGCAGGCAGGCGACGGCGACGAAGTAGAAGTTGAACTCCCGCATCCGCGCCGCCGACATGTCGAAGAACGAGATGGCGTCGGAGAAGTCCCGTACGTCCACGAACACCGGCTTTTGCAGCGTGATCCCCATGGGACCATTGGTCAGGAACGTCATCTCGTTGATGAGGATTTGCACGATGGTGCCGAAGGCCAGCGTCACCATCGCCAGGTACGGCCCGGTCACCTGCAGGGCCGGCAAGGCCAGCATCAGCCCGAACAGGGTCGTCACCACGATGGCCACCGGCAACGCCGCCACCATGCCGATGCCAAGCTGGAAGTTCAGCACCCCCGCCGTATAGGCGCCGATCCCCAGCAGCGCCGCATGGCCCAGCGACACTTCCCCGGTGTAGCCGAACACCACATCCAGCCCGAGCAGCAGGATCGAGAAGATGGCGATCAGCACCGCGAGATGCAGGTAGTACGGGTTCGTCACCAGGAACGGGAACACCGCAGCCGCGGCGATCAGCAGCCCGCCCTTCAGCCCCGACAGCGCCAGCCCCGGCCCCGGCCGCGCCGCGCCAGGCTTGGAAACGGGCGGGACCGCCGCCTGCGGCCCGGATGCAGATGACATGGCGGTCAGACCTTCTTGATCGAGCGCTTGCCGAACAGCCCCGAAGGCTTGAACGACAGCACGAGCAGCAGCAGCACCAGGCCGGGCACGTCCTTGTAGCCGGTGGAGAGATAGAATCCGGTCATCGTTTCGGTGATCCCCAGGATCAGCCCGCCGACGATGACGCCCAATCCCGACGACAGCCCGCCGATAATGGCGACCGCGAACGCTTTCAGGCCCAGCACCGCGCCCATCGTCGCCCCCGTCAGCGTCACCGGCGCCACCAGCACCCCGGCGAAGGCCGCCGTCATGCTGCTCAGCGCATAGCTGAAGGTGATGACCTGCTTGGTGTTGATACCCATGAGCCCGGCGGCGTCGCGGTCGTTGGCCGTGGCCACGACGGCTTTGCCGAACACGCTGCGGCGGTTGAACAGCTCGACGGCCAGCATCAGCAGCAGCGCGCCGAAGACGATCACGATCTCCATCGGCAGGACGCGTACCCCGCCCAGGTTGATCGGCGCCTCGGGCAACGGCGACGGGAACTTGAGGTCGTCGCGGCCCCAGACGTTCTCGGCGACGTTCTTCAGGATGATGCCGATGGCGATGGTCGCCATGATCCATCCGGATTCCGACTTCATCTGGATGGCACGGCGCACGCCCAGCCACTCCACCGCGGCACCCTGCGCCATGCCGAACACCAGCACGACCGGCAGCATCGCCCAGTAGCCGATGAAGCTTGCCACCGTCAGGCCGACCAGTGCGCCGATCATCAGCGCCTCGCCCTGGCCGAAGTTCAGGGTCTTGGAGGTGGCGAAGGTCAACTGGTAGCCGAAGGCGATGACGCCGTAGATCATCCCGACGGCGATGCCGCTGACGACGAGCTGCAGGAAGATTTGCATGGGGCTGAGGTCCTGGTGGTGCGATGCGGCTAGGGGTCCTGCCGTGCCGGGACGCCGGTGCTGCAAGATCCCCTCACCCCGGCCCTCTCCCGAGGGGAGAGGGAGAAGGGTTACGCCCTTGGCTTGATGCGCAGGGCCTTGTCGCCGGCCACGTCGTCGTCGTGGGCGGGGACGACCTTGCCGTCCCTGACCACGCCGAACACCGGGATGTTGGCGCTGATGGCCTCATGATCGCTGGCGGTGAAGGGGCGGTCGTAGGTCGTCACCACGCCCTCGACCTTTTCATGCAGGTTCTCCAGGGCTTCGCGTATCTTGCGCCCGTCGGTGCTGCCGGCCTGCTTGATAGCGGCGGCCAGCAGCAGCACGCTGTCATAGCCCTGGGCGGCCGAGACCGGGGACGGCATGCGCTCGGTCTTGTAGGCGGCCTGATACGCCTCGATGAACGCCTTGCGCTTTGCCGTGTTGGGCATCTGGATAAAGGTTTGCGGCATCACCGCGCCGTCCCCGTTGGCGGCCGAGGTGTCAATGAAGCTGCTCATGCTCAGGGTCCAGCTTCCGACCAGCGGCACCTTCCAGCCCAGCTTGGCCTGGCCGTTGGCGATCTGCGCCAGCTCCGGCCCGATGCCGTAGGTCAGGATGACGTCGGCCCCGGCCTCCTTGGCCCGCAGGAGCTGGGCCGTCATGTCGGTGTCCTTGATGTTGAACTTCTCGGTGGCGACGGGCTTTATGCCCTTGGCAGCCAGGGCCTTTTCCAGGTCCTCCCGGCCAAGCTGGCCGTAGTTGGTGCTGTCGGCCAGGATCGCGGGCTTCGTGAAGCCGCGCCGGGTGATCGCTTCCTCCACGATCATCGGCGCCTGGATGTTGTCAGCGGCGGCGTTGCGGAAGATGTAGTTGGCCTTCTCCTTCGGCGCGACGAATTGCTGAGTGATGACGGTGCCGGTGGCGACGTTGTTGAATACAGGGATTTCGGCTTCCTGGTAAAAGCGCTGCGACGCCAGGGCCACGCCGGTGTTGATGAAGCCAAGGGTTGCAACCACGCGTTCCTTGTTGATCAGTTCCTGCGCTATCTGCACGCCGACCTCGTTGCGTGCTTCGTCATCGCGCTCGACGGCCACCAGGGGGCGGCCCAACACGCCGCCAGCTTTGTTGATGTCGGCAATCGCCAGCTTTACGCCATCCCGCATGGACACGCCCATGCTGGACGAGCCGCCGGTGAAGGGGCCGGTCAGGCCGATCTTGATCGGCGCGCCCGATTGGGCAATGGCCGGATTGGAACCCAGCCCGGCGAGACCGCCGATTGCAATGGCAGCGGTGGCAAGCAGGACCTGGCGGCGATTAAGCATCTGACGTTCCCCGTTTTGACATGCGCGTTTCACGCATGGCACCCATTTTCTTGGATGCCGGGTATAGCACGCTTTTGCGACGAGACCAGGGCGTCTCATGGCGTCACAGCAACATTCCGTTGCAAAACACCGCGCTGCGGCGGTGCAGGGTAAAGGCTCGCGTCGCAGCGGGACCGAAACGCTCACAGATTTGCATCCAGCTGGACCACAGGACGTTCGGCAACGATCAGTCACCGGCATGATGTGCCTGTTGCGCCAGGCGCCGTGCTTGGGGCCGAGAGGAACGGCCTAGTTCCCGCTGTCGTCCCTTGTCTGATGCTCCAACGGCGCCGGGGGTCTGCGGCCATTCGATGCCCATTGGTCCGGGCTGCCCAGCCACTCGCGGAACCGCGCGGCAGAGCGTGGCGGCATACCCTGCACCGCTCTGGCAGCAAACGTCAGGAAGCATTTGACCGGTTGCAATACGGCCGGATGAGGAACCGAACCGCTTGCCAAAACAAGCAACGCCGTTATCCAGCTTTAACGACCGGGACGGTTTCCGTTACCGTTTCGCCGCAAACCGCTTTTGAAAAAAGGCGGGTTGGCAGGTGGCCGGTTAGCTATCCGCGCGCGGCAACCACGGTATCCTTGCAACCTCTATCCCGTCATCAGCCAGGGCTTCCGCCTGCTCGGGCGTGCTTTCGCCATAGATGCCGCGGGACTCGGCCTCGCCACGGTGGATACGCCGGGCCTCGTCGGCGAAATCCTGACCGACGTAGGTGCAGTTGCGCTCCACCTCTGCCCGCAGGCGTTGTAGGGCTGCGCGCACCTTGTCCGGCAAGACAGCATCCTTGTCGGCGACCGGCTTCTCTGGCGCCGGCACGGGAACGGCAGCAGGCTCACCGGTTTTGCCGTCCAGCACTGGACGGGACTTCCCGATGCGCGGCGCCATCAAGGCGCGGTTTACGCGGGTGTCTCCACAAGCCGGGCACTCGACCAAGCCGCGTTCTGCTTGGGCATCAAAGGCAGCGCTGTCCCGGAACCAGCCGTCGAAGCTATGGTCTCCGCTGCATCGCAGTTGATAGTGGATCATAAATGTAACATGGCGAACCCCGGGCGGTGTGCAAGCTGCCTCCGAAACGGCATGCAGTCCGGGTCAAAGGCAGGACGCAAGCCGCTCCCGGCTCGATAGGGAAGCCGCGATGCCCAGTTTCAGGCCGTGGCTAGCAGCGGGTCCAGCCCGCCCGTGCGGTCCAGCGCCACAAGATCGTCGCATCCACCGACATGCCGGTCGCCGATGAAGATTTGCGGTACGGTCGTTCGGCCGGATCGCTCCTCGCACTCCGCACGTTCGGCAGTGCCGTTGGGCGCGTTGATCTCGCGGTAGGCGACGCCTTTCTTCTCAAGCAAGTTGATGGCGCGGGCGCAGTATGGGCACCAGGGCTGGGTGTAGATGTCTATGACGGCCAATTCGCTCTCCTTTGATCCGCGATTCTTGGGACTGCATGGGCGCCAGTGCAAGATGGCTAGGCCGAGCGCGGGTCTGACACGCGCGCCGCGGCCAGCACGTCAACCTGGGCGGCGCCG
>CAXTDP010000049.1:0-15504 GCA_964242295.1 uncultured Acetobacteraceae bacterium
CGGCCCGGCTGCCTCGCCAGCGACGGCTGAGGGTTCCGCACCCCCATCACGCAGCTTGAGGCCGGAATGGCCGGCCGGCCCGGACACAGGCGCGGGCAATCCCGCCAACATGGCCGGTGGGCTGCCAAAGGTAGAGGTGCCCACGCCGGCAGCTCCGTTCACGCTGACGCATCCGCAGGCGGTGGACAGCGCCACTCTGGCAGCGGACGGGCGCCGGATCGCGCTGGACGGGATCACCGCCTTGCCCGATCCGTCCAGCGGGTTGCAGCGATACTTGCGGGCGCAGGGGGACCAGGTGACATGCGACCCGCAGGGCGCCGGATATGCCTGCGCGTTGCCGGATGGCACCGATGTGGCGCTGGTGTCCCTTGCCAACGGCGCCGCCCGTGCCACGGCCGATGCGCCCGAGGCGTATCGCCAGCAGGAGGCTGCGGCCCAGGCTGCCCGGCGCGGCGCATGGGCTAGCCTGCCGCCGCCGCCCGTTGCCGTGGAGCACCCGGCGGTGCGGACCTCCGCGCTGCTGGCATCGGGGACGCAGACCTTTCCGCTATACGGGCTGCAAGGGTTGCCAGGCCGGCCGGCGCAGGACCTGCAAGGCTATATCGTGGCGCATGGCGACAGCGTGACATGTCAGCAGCAGCCGGACGGCCGGACATTCCTGTGCACGCTTCCTGATGGCACGGACCTGGGCAAGGCCGCCCTGGTGAACGGCGCGGCCCGGCTGGCGCCGGGTGCACCGGACAGCTACCGGGCGCAGCAAGCGGACGCGGCGGCTATCCGGCGGGGCATCTGGGCCGCGGAAGCGGTGCCGCTGCCGGTCGTGGTGGCGCCGCCGCTGCCGGCCTATGCCCTTGCACCGCCGGACGGCGGGGTGGCCTATTTGGGGGACCAGCCGACAGCGGTGATCGATGGAGAGCAGGAGTTCTTCGTGTTCGGCGGCGCCGGGCTGGGCTGGGGGTTCTGGGACCGCGCCCGGCACTGGCACGGGGCGCCGGACCGTTATGCCTGGGAGTTGGACCGATACCACGGCAATAGGTTTGGTGAGGGACGACCCCCCTACTTCGAGCGGCCCGGATTTGGGCGGCCGGGCTTCGAGCGCCCGGGATTTGAGCATGGTGGCTTTGAGCGGGGCGGGATAGGCCGAGCCGGGTTTGTGCCCGGCGCCGGGGTGCGTGACGGCTTTGTGCGGCCGGACTTTGGACGGCCAGGCTTCGGGCGTCCGGCTGGCGGGCCGCAAGGCTTTGCGCCGCAGGGTTCCGCGCGTTCATTACCGGCGGTTGGGCGGCCGGGGCCGGCTCCGGTCGTTGGGCGCCCTGCAGCTCCCGCTGCGGCCGCACGTCCGGCCGTGCCGTCTGGGGGCGGGCACCACCGGTAGTAACCCCAGTGTCCAGTGGGATGCCGAGGCCGGGTTACGGCTTGGGCGTCACTGCTTCGCTGGGGGTCCCGGACGCTTCGCCGGGTATCCCGGACAGGAAGTCAAAGTCGCAACCCTCCGGCGCCTGAGTCACGGTGCGGCGATACAGCGCCTTGTAGCCGCGTGCGGGAACCGGCGGCGGCATATGGCTGGCGAGGCGGCGGCCGATCTCCGCCGGGTCCACCAGCAGGTCTATGCGCTTCTCCGACACCGACAGGCGGATGCGGTCGCCGTTCCGCACTGCCGCCAGCGGGCCGCCGACGGCAGCCTCGGGCGCCACATGCAGGACGATTGTGCCGAAGGCAGTGCCGGACATGCGGGCGTCGGAGATGCGGACCATGTCCTTGACGCCCGCCTGGGCGAGCTTGCGCGGGATCGGCAGGTAGCCCGCCTCCGGCATCCCCGCCGCGTGCGGGCCGGCATTCTGCAGCACCAGGATGTCGGAGGGGGTCACGTCCAGGTCCGGGTCGTCCATCCGGGCAGCAAGGTCCTCAAGGCTGGTGAAAACAACGGCGCGCCCCTCTGTCTCAAACAGGGCCGGGGTGGCGGCGGCGCGCTTGAAGATGGCGCCGTCGGGGGCCAGCGTGCCGGACAGCGCGATCAGGCCGCCCACGGGTGACACGGGACCGGCGAAAGGCCGGATCACGGACCGGTCCACCCAGTCAAGTGGCTCATCCAGGCGTTCGCGCAAGGTGCGGCCTTCCACGTCCACGGTATCCAGGTGCAGCAGCGGGCGCAGTTCCCGCAGCACTGCGCCGACGCCGCCGGCGGCATGGAAGTCCTCCATGTAGCCGTCGCCGACCGGCTTGAGGTCCACCAGCACGGGGGTTTCATCCGAGATGGCGTTCAGCCGGTCGGCGCCGATCCGTAGGCCGATCCGCCCGGCGATGGCGGCCAGATGGACGACGGCGTTGGTGGAGCCGCCGAGCGCCATAAGCACGCGCATCGCGTTCTCGATGGAGTGCTCGGTGATGACCTGGCGCGGGGTGATGCGGGTTTGCAGCAGCCGAACCGCAGCGCGACCGGATTCCTCGGCGGCGCGCAGGCGGTCGGCGTGGACGGCGGGGATGGCTGCGGTGCCGGGCAGCGACATGCCCAAGGCCTCGGCGATGCAGGCCATCGTGCTGGCGGTGCCCATGACGGCGCAGGTGCCGGCGGTGGTGGACAGGCGGCCCTCGACGACCTCGATCTCGTCTGAATCCACCGAACCCGCACGATACTTGGCCCAGAAGCCGCGGCAGTCCGTGCATGCTCCCAGGCGCTGGCCGCGGTGCCGCCCGGTGCTCATGGGGCCGGTGACGAGCTGGATGGCGGGGAGGTTGGCCGATGCCGCGCCCATGAGCTGGGCCGGGACGGTCTTGTCGCAGCCGCCAACGAGGACGACCGCGTCCATCGGCTGGGCGCCGATCATCTCCTCGGTGTCCATGGCCATCAGGTTGCGATACATCATGCTGGTCGGGTTCAGGAACACCTCGCCCAAGCTCACGGTGGGAAACACGCGCGGCAGGGCGCCGGCGGCGAGGACGCCGCGGCTGACCGCCTCCACCAGTTCGTCCATGCCACGGTGGCAGTTGTTGAAGTCGGACGGTGTGCTGGCGATCCCGATGATGGGTTGATTGAGCAACGCCGTGGACAGGCCCATCGAGCGGGCAAAGGAGCGCCGGAGAAAGCGGGCGAAGTCGCGGTCGCCGTAGTTGGTGAGGCCGCGGTCAAGGCCGTGAGGGTCGGGCATGGCGGGACTTCCAGCATAGGATGTGGGCGCCGGCCTGGTTACGCTGCCAGGCCGCACGATGCCAGCCTATCCTTGCGCCCTTGCGGCAGTGGCCTGAGTGGGAACCGGCTGCCCGCGCCGCGGTTAGACGTCCTTACATGCTTGCGGGCACTCGGGCTTGCCATGCACGAGGACGATGTATGGCGGATGAAGACCGGAGAGGACGTGTGGCCGCCGACGCCGCAGACTGTCCGCCCCCGAAGGCAAGCCCACCGGGCGCTCCCATTTCCGCTCCGCCGGCCCGAGCCATCCGAGCAAGCGCCGGGGTGCGTTTCCGCCTAACGGCGGCCACGGCCGCAAACCACCCTCAAAGGTAGGACCGATGTCTGAATCAGCCGCAGTGCAGGCGAAGCCTCCAGCCCAGGTCACGCCTCCGGATGCGCCCCATGCGGCAAGCGCGCTGGCCCTGCAGGTCGGAGTCGTGGTGGTCGCCGCCCTTTACTTCGCCAAGGAGGTGCTGATCCCGATCACGCTGGCGATCCTGCTGTCCTTCATCCTGGCGCCGGCGGTGGCCCTGCTGCGCCGGATCGGGCTGGGCCGGGTGCCGGCTGTGCTGCTGGCCGTCGTCGTCGCGCTCGGGGTCATCCTGGGCCTGGGCGGCGTGATTGGGACCCAGGTCGCCCAGCTTGCAACCGACATCCCGCAATATGCCGCCACGGTCGAGAAGAAGGTCCAGGCGGTGCGCGCCTACACCATTGGGCGCCTCGCGAGCGTCACTGCCGGCATCGGGAAGCCTGCACCTTCGGCAGGATCAGAACCGGTGCCGGCGGGAATAGCCAATGAGGGTGGCGCCGCCCCTGCTCCGGCCGTAGCGCCAGCGCCACTGGCCTCAACCACCAATACTCCGCTTGCTCTCGCGGAGCGCTACTTGTCGCCAATCCTGTCGCCGCTGGCCACCACCGGCATCGTGCTCGTCGTCGCCATCTTCGTCCTGCTGCAGCAGGAGGACCTGCGCGACCGGCTGATCCGGCTGTTCGGCGCCACCGACCTGCACCGCACCACCGTCGCGATGGACGATGCGGCCCGGCGGCTCAGCAAATACTTCCTCACGCAGCTCGCCATCAACGCGACCTTTGGTCTGATAATCGGGGTCGGGCTGTATTTTATCGGCGTGCCGAACCCGGTCCTGTGGGGTCTGCTTTCGGGGCTGCTGCGGTTCGTGCCCTATATCGGGTCGTTCATCTCGGCCGGGCTGCCCATCGCGCTTGCGGCCGCTGTTGACCCCGGCTGGACGATGGCGATCTGGACCGCCGCACTCTATCTCGTGGTCGAGCTGACCGTCAGCCAGGCGGTCGAGCCGCTGCTGTATGGGCATAGCACGGGGCTGTCGCCTTTCGCGGTGGTGGTGTCGGCGATCTTCTGGTCCTGGCTATGGGGACCGGTGGGGCTGATCCTGTCCATGCCGCTGACTTTGTGCCTGGTCGTGCTGGGGCGGCATGTGGACCGGCTGGAGTTCCTCGACGTGATGCTGGGCGACCGCCCGGCGCTGACGCCGGTCGAGAGCTTCTACCAGCGCGTCCTTGCCGGTGACGCAGACGAGGCGCAGGACCAAGCCGAGGTGCTGCTGAAGGAGCGCTCCTTGTCGTCCTACTACGACGAGGTCGCACTCAAGGGATTGCAGCTCGCCGCCAACGACGCGCAGCGTGGGGCGCTGCCGCCAACTCAACTCGAGCGTGTGAAGAACACGATCAAGGGCCTGGTATCCGAGTTGGACAGCCACGACGACAAGGAGCCTGCGCCGGTGAAGGCCGAAGACGCCGATGAAGCGGCAGCCCGGCCGCGCGACGAACGCGAGCTGCCGAAGGCCGCGCCGCCCGACGATGCAGCCCAGGTGCCGGACGACCTAGCGCCGGGGTGGCGTTCGGAGGCGCCAATGCTCTGCCTAGCAGGCAAGGGTCCGCTCGACGAGGCAGCGTCGGCCATGCTGGCGCAGCTTCTCGGCAAGCACGGCCTTCATGCCCGCACGGCGCCGCACGAGGCCGCATCGCGGGAAGAGATCGGCAGCCTGGACGTGACAGGTACTGCGATGATCTGCATCTCCTATCTCGACATCGCCGGCAGCCCGTCGCACCTGCGCTACCTCATGCAGCGGCTAAAGCGTCGCTTGCCTGGAGTTCCTATCCTCGTCGGATTGTGGCCGTCGGAGGACGAGGTGCTGACGAGCGACCGCGTGCGTGCGGTCATTGGTGCGGACTACTACTCGACGTCGCTGCGGGAGGCCGTGAACTCCTGCGTCGAGGCTGCGCGCAAGGCGGCGGAGGCGGAGCCTGCTGCGACGCCGGCTGCTGCATAGAGCGGAGCCGCAATCTGCCGCACTCACCCCCGTGTCAGCAGTGAAACCACCCCTTCCAATTGGTCCAGCGTTTTCACGTGCAGCCGCACGCTTCCTGCCTCCCCATCAAACGCCACCTGCACCCGCAGCCCCAGCCGCGCCGATAGATCCCGCTCCAGGGCAGCCATCTCCGCAGTGATCGGTGGGCGTGGGACCGCAGGCGCCGGCGGATGGGCGACACGCTGCGTCATCGCCTCAGTTTGACGCACGCTCAGCCCGCGGGCGATCACTGCTCGGGCTGCGGCCTCCGGCGCCGGATGGGTCAGCAGCGCCCGGGCATGGCCCGGCGACAGCGTGCCATCACGCAGATGCGCCCGCAGCGGGGCCGGTAGTTGCAGCAGGCGCAACGTGTTGGCCACATGGCTACGGGACTTGCCGATCAGGCCGCCTAGGCCGTCCTGCGTCATGCCGTATTCAGCTATCAGGCGCTTGTAAGCCTCTGCTTCGTCAATGGGATCGAGGTCTTGCCGCTGCAGGTTCTCGACCAGGGAAGCAGCCATCGCGTCCGTGTCGGACAACTGCCGGACCAGCACGGGGATGTCGGACAACCCGGCGGCCTGCGCCGCCCGCCACCGGCGCTCGCCGGCGATGATCTGGTAGCGCCCGGGTTGGTCCGGGTGCGGCCGGGCCAGGATGGGCTGCAGCACGCCTTGGTTGCGAATGGACTCGGTCAAGTCTTGCAGCCGCGCCGGGTCCATGGCGGTGCGGGGCTGGAATGGGCCGGGTTCCAGCACCGTGACGGGCAGGGTGGCGCGCGGAGCGTTGGATGCAAGGCCGGCATCGGGTGGGGCGTCACCGAACAGGGAAGCCAGGCCGCGTCCCAGGCGAGGCGGAGCGGAGGGACGGACAGCCGCGTCCTTCATGGCACGGCCCGCGCCGTGGTGCGCTCCTGACGCAGGATCTCGGCCGCCAGGCGCAGGTATGCTTGGGCGCCAGGGGAGCGGTAGTCATACAGCATCACCGGCTTGCCGTGGCTCGGCGCCTCCGACACGCGGACGTTGCGGGGAATCACGGTCTCATACACGCGGGCGCCGAAGAAGCTGCGGACGTCGGTGGCTACCAGCTCCGACAGGTTGTTGCGTCGGTCATACATCGTCAGCACGATGCCTTGCAGCGACAGGCGGGGGTTGAGGTGCTGCCGCACGCGTTCGATGGTGCGGACGAGATGGCTCAACCCCTCAAGAGCGAAGAACTCGCATTGCAGGGGCACCAGGACGGCGTCGGAGGCGACCAAGGCGTTGAGTGTCAGCAGGCCCAGGCTGGGCGGACAGTCGATCAGGATGAAGCTGTAGGCGTCGCCTCCGTCACGCACGGCGGCCTGCAGGCGGTATTCGCGCCGGTCCAGGGCAGCCAACTCGACCTCTGCCCCGGCAAGGTCCGGGTCGGCGGGTATCACGCTCAGGTCGGGGATGCCGGTCGGCAGGGCGGTGTCAGCAATGCCTCCCTGGCCCATCAGGGCGGCGTAGGTGCCGCGTCCGCGCCGGTTGGATGCAACACCCAGCCCGGTGGATGCATTGCCCTGGGAGTCTAGGTCTATCAGCAGCACCCGCTCCCCAGCGGCGGCGAGGGCGGTTGCCAAGTTGACGGCGGTCGTCGTCTTGCCCACGCCGCCCTTCTGGTTGACGACGGCCAGCACGCGGGCCGGACGGCCAGAAGCAGCCCATTGCGGCAGGACAGGGGCGGTGCGGTCAAGCATGGGCGGCTCCCAAGGCAGTCCGGACAGGGTGCAGGCCGGTGATGGACAGGATGGTGCCGGGCTGGCCGGGACTGGTGTGCTGCACGACATCCATGCACCAGGTTTGGCGGGCCTGCTCCAGCTCCTCGGCGGCGCGGGCGCCCTTGGGGAACAGGGCGGTGCCACCCGGGACGAGCAGCGGGGCAGCAAGGGCCAGCAAGGCGTTCAAGGGGGCCAGGGCACGGGCCGTCACCAAGGGGGCTGGAGGCAGCTCCGCCACTTCGATGCGAGTCGCGTGGATCTGCACCGAGGCGCCTGTGACACGGGCAGCCTCCTGCAGGAAGGCTGCCTTGCGCCGGTCGGATTCGACGAGATCAAAGGGGATGCCCGATGCGATCGCCAGCACCAGGCCAGGCAGCCCTGCGCCAGAGCCAAGGTCAATGCCACGCGACGTGCCGGGAGGGATCAGCGGCAGCAGCCGCAAGCTGTCGCCGATGTGGCGGGACCAGATGTCGCCCCGGTCGGCCGACCCGATCAGGTTTATGGCGGCAGTCCATTTCTCCAGCAGGGCGGCATAGACGTGCAACCGATCCAGCGTTTCACGTGAAACACCGGGCAGACCGGGCGACAACGGTAGGGCTTGGGCAAAGCGGCTCATCTGCACCGGTTAACATAACGAACCGCAAGGAGCTACGTTCTGTCTGGAACGGAGCGGCAGGTGAGCAGGCAGCCTCATGCTTGTGCAACACCCGGCCTGGTTGCTTGACAGCCGGGTCAGCAAGGGATGGCATCACGCCGCACTGCATGGGGATCCCGGTTGCCGCAACTTTCGCTCCATACGCCGCTCGGCGCGCTTACCATTTCCGAGGATGATGGCATGATCGTTGCCCTGGATTGGGGCTGGGGCCGCGACCAAGCGGAAACGCCGTTGCTGCTCCGGGCCAGGGACCAGATGCAGGAATATTTCGACGGCGAGCGGACCAGCTTCGACCTGCCGCTTGCGTCCCAGGGAACCCCCTATCGCCAACGTGTCTGGGCCGCCTTGCGGGCGATTCCATATGGGGAAACCCGGACCTACCAAGACATCGCAGCATCGGCCGGCGGGGTCGCACGCTCGGTCGGTCAAGCCAATGGGGAGAACCCCCTGCCCATCCTGATCCCCTGTCATCGCGTCGTTGCCAGCCACGGCCTGGGGGGCTACTCCGGCGGCGACGGGATTGAGACCAAACGGTTCCTGCTTGAACACGAGGCGCGCATCCTTGCCCGTGTGCCCGCCCCTACCGGAGACATCCCATGACCCATGCTATACGCATCCATGCCCCTGGCGGCCCCGAGGTCATGCACTGGGAGGACGTACCCACTCCGGAGCCTGGTCCGGCGGAGGCGCTGGTCCACCACACCGCCGTCGGACTGAACTACATAGACGTCTATTTCCGCAACGGGCACTACAAGATACCGTCCCTGCCAGCTACAATCGGCATGGAGGCTGCCGGCGTGGTCCGCGCCATCGGAGCCGAAGTGCAGGACGTCAAGGTGGGCGACCGTGTCGCCTATGCCACAGGCCCCATTGGCGCCTATGCCACCGACCGCGTGATCTCCGCCGACCGCCTCGTCAAGCTGCCTGACGGGGTGGACGACCAGACAGCGGCGGCAATGATGCTACAAGGCCTGACGGCGCAATATCTGCTGCGACGCACCCGCCCGCTCAAGTCCGGCGACACCATCCTGGTGCATGCCGCGGCTGGCGGAGTCGGCCTGATCCTGTGCCAATGGGCCAAGCATCTCGGTGCCACCGTGATCGGCGTCGTGTCCACCGATGCAAAGGCGGAGCTGGCGCGGGCGCACGGTGCGGCGCATGTCATCATCGGCCACGATAAGCTGGCAGCCGAGGTGAAGCGCATCACCAAAGGCGCAATGGTACCGGTCGTATATGACAGCGTGGGCAAGGACACGTTCGGCGCCAGCTTAGACTGCCTGCAACCGCTCGGCATGATGGTCAGCTACGGCAGTTCCTCCGGCCCGGTGCCGCCGGTGGACATCGGCGTGCTCGCTGCCAAGGGCAGCCTGTTCCTAACCCGGCCGAGCCTTGCCACCTATACAGCGCTCCGCTCCGACCTGACCGCGTCGGCGGCCGACCTGATGGACGCCGTCAGCAGCGGCGCGGTGCAGATCAGGGTCAATCAGACCTTCGCACTCAAGGATGCAGCGGCGGCGCACATCGCTTTGGAGTCGCGCAAGACCACTGGCAGCACCGTCCTGATCCCCTGACAAACTTCCTGAACAGGGCCGGGCCGGGCATCCCTCCCGCAGTCATCCCGGATGAGATGCCCCCGGCCATCCCGGATGAGCCGTCTTCGGCCATTCCGGGGGCGCCGCCTCCGGCCATGCCCGACCCTGCACCTGATCCCGGACGGACCCGGCTGACGGCGCTGATCGTCGCCTGCGCCCTGTTCATGCAGAACTTGGACGGCACTGTCGTCGCCACCGCCCTGCCGGCGATGGCGCATGCGTTCAACGCCGACCCGCTGCACATGAACGTGGCGCTCACATCCTACCTGCTTAGCCTCGCGGTGTTCATCCCGGCCAGCGGCTGGCTCGCCGACCGGTATGGCACGCGCACGGTGTTCCGGGCCGCCATCGCGGTGTTCACCGTGGGGTCCGTGCTGTGCGGGCAGTCGCACACCTTGTTGGAGCTTGTCGCAGCCCGGATCGTGCAGGGCATCGGCGGTGCCATGATGGTACCGGTCGGCCGGCTGGTGCTGCTGCGCTCGGTTGCAAAGTCGGAACTGGTGGCAGCGATGGCCTGGCTCACGGTTCCGGCGCTGATCGGGCCTGTGGTCGGGCCGCCGATCGGCGGATTCCTCGTGACCTATGCCGACTGGCGCTGGATTTTCGACATCAACGTGCCCATCGGCGTGCTCGGCATCGTCCTGGTGACGCGCTTCGTGGAGGACGTGCGGGCGCCCTCGCCTGGGCGGCTGGACGGGGTGGGACTGCTGCTGTCCGGCGTGGCGCTGGCCGGGCTGATGTTCGGGGCGGAAACAGTGGGCCGCGGCCTGGCTCCCATCTTGCTGTCCCTAGGGCTGATGCTGCTCGGCGCCGGATCAGGCGCCCTTTATTTGCGCCATGCCCGGCGGCGGCCGGACCCGCTGCTGGATCTGTCACTGCTCCGCATCCCGACGTTCGCGGTGTCAATCTGGGCCGGCTCCATGTTCCGGATCGGCATCGGCGCCATCCCGTTCCTGCTGCCGTTGATGCTGCAGCTCGGCTTTGGGATGCGGGCGTCGGAAAGCGGCCTCGTCACCTTTGCCAGCGCCCTGGGCGCCATCGTGATGAAACCCGCGACGGGATGGAGCCTGCGCCTGTTCGGATTCCGCAACGTGCTGCTGTGGAATGGTGCGCTGTCTGCGGTGCTGCTGGGCGCCTGCGCCCTGTTCCGTCCGGCCTGGCCGGTTGCGGGGCTTTATGCCGTGCTGGTGTCCGGTGGCTTCCTTCGGTCCCTGCAGTTCACCGCCTACAACACCATCGCCTACGCCGACGTCCCCCGCCCGCGCATGAGCGCCGCCACCAGCCTATATTCCACTTCGCAGCAGCTTTCCCTGACCCTGGGCATCACCGTGGGCGCAGCGGCCCTGCAGACTTCGACCATGCTGTCTGGGCGGCTTCAGCCGGAGCTGCAGGACTTCTCCGCCGGCTTCTTGGTGGTGGCCGCGATGGCGCTGCTAGCTGCGCCGCTCGCCATGCGCCTGCCGCGGAACGCCGGTGACGAGGTGTCTGGCCACCACGCGGACTGAACCGCAGGCAGCACCCAAGCCTTCTTGACCGGACCTACCGAGCCTATTGACTTAGTAGATCGGAGCAGCACCCGGCCTTCCCCTTAGGCCAATCCCTTGCTCTCCAGGGTATCCCGCGCACCCAACCCAGCCCCGCGCAGCAGCGCTTCCCGCGCGGCCTGATCGTCCCGCATGACGGCGTCCAGGAACAGGCGGCACAGCCGGGCCACGCGCGGCTGATACGTCGGGTCGTTCCATCGCCCGCCGATCTCGGCCTCCCCGGCGAAGGAAGCATGCGTGGCACCGTCCAGCACTGCCAGCAGCCCCGGCGATGCCGCGGTCCGGAACCCAACGGTGCGCGCCCGCCAATCCGAGGCGCCCATGCCGTTGTCCAGCGTGCCCGTCACGTGCAGGATCGGTGCGCTGATGCCGGTGAAGGCCACGGCTGCAGGCACCCCGAACACCGGGATCGGCAGCGGCGGGATCGGTGACAGCTCAATTCCAGCGCGCAGGCGCCGGTCCGGCAGGTCCAGTCCCCATCGTCCCAACGGCAGCCGCTCCCCAAGCACGTGGCTGACGGTCCAAGCGCCGTATGAGT
This sequence comes from uncultured Acetobacteraceae bacterium, assembly GCA_964242295.1. Lineage (GTDB taxonomy): Bacteria > Pseudomonadota > Alphaproteobacteria > Acetobacterales > Acetobacteraceae > DASWOJ01. The sequence goes on from CAXTDP010000049.1 coordinate 11,564, forward strand.
GCCCGGCGGCTGCAATCCGTCCTGGGTCAATCAGTCCGCGCAGCAACGGCTCCCCGCCCGTCAGAACATGATCGAGCGCGAAGACGACATCTCCCAGGCGGGCCACGGCGGCACCTGGATTCATCAGCGCACTGCCCATGGCGGATCGCATGTCCGGTGCGCCCTGCCAGATCGCGGCATCTGAACCTGGATGCTGCAAGTGGACCGCGACGTAGCCAGCCTCGGCCAAGGCCTCGCCTAAATAGGCGAGGCCCTCGCGCGTTCCGCCGAGCCCATGCGACAACACTACCAACGGTGCTGGGCGGGCATCACTGGCCAGGGCGGCAGGGCGACGGATCAACACGGGAATGACGCGGTCGCGGGCGGGGTCGCGCCAAGCCGCGCGGGACGGCGGTGGCGGAACGGCAGCAACCGCTGCGGATGCATTATCAAGGGCGCTGAAGGCGGCTGCGGCACCCAACAAGCTTCTACGGTCGATCATATGAATCCAGGACTAGGAGTGAATGCGCCAGCCAACCGGCTGAGCAAGGCCACCCGCACGGCCGGGCAGAAGGCGGAACGGCCAGGCAAGGCTTGCAGGACCAGATGTGGTGAGCCTGTCCACCTTCCTCCAGAAACCTTGCAAAAGGCGGCACTTTCTTCAGCTAGCAAAATCTGGCAAGACAAGATCTGGCAAGAAATGTACGGTGATGGCCATAATAGCAGCATAGAGACTACATAATAATTCGACTCGGCACGGCGGATTAGGCTTGAACACCGACGTAGTAAGGATGAATATCCGCTGGTAACCCCTGTGCGTCTAAGGCAATAAAGTCCGGGCGCAATGTGGCGTGTATCGGATTCCAGCGGGATTCCAGGGCTCATCAGGCGCGGCTGTCCAATGTAGCATTGGGTTTGGGTGGCACGTGCCCGTTGTTTGAACTGGAACCGGCACTTTGCAATCCGTGGACCCGCCTGCCTACGCCAACCATATCTTGGCAGCCCTTCCACCATTCGAATTGGCACTGCTCCGCCCGCACCTGACGCGTACAAGGGTGGTGATCAATCAAACCCTGCACGAGCCTGGCGAGCGTTTGGATCAGGCGTTCTTCTTCGACAGCGGCTTTGCTTCCGTCGTCGCCCTTGCGGACAACGCGGGCACTATCGTCGAGGTCGGGCTGATCGGCTGGGACGGAATGGTCGGCATGAGCCTTGCCCTGAACCCGGTCAGCATCGCCTTCAATCGCACAATGGTCCAGATGTCCGGCATCGTGCACCGGATGCCGGCTATGGTGCTGACCAGGAGCCTGGAACAGGCGCCGGTGCTGCGCTCATTGTTGCTGGACAGGCTGGAAGTTATGTATGCCCAGGCCTCGCAAACCGCCGCTTGCAACAGCCGTCACACCTTGGCCCAACGCTGCGCCCGCTGGCTGCTGCTGGCACATGACCGAGTGGATGGGGACGAACTGCACCTGACGCAGGAGTTCCTGTCCGTCATGCTTGCCGTGCGCCGGGCCGGCGTGACCATGGCGGTGCAAGCGCTGCACGCGGCCGGCCTGGTTCAGTCTGGGCGCGGCCGCATCGTCGTGCAGGACCGGGCCGGGTTGGAAGCGGCGTCGTGCCAATGCTATGCCCGGGTCTGCAACTTTTCCGACACCGTCCATGCTGGCCGATCACCTACGTAGAGTTCGACAGCGTACTGCGGTACGTGTCAACGCGCACATAACGTCTTGACAAATCTTAAGAATTCTTGGTTTGCTGGTTGCACTTTACGCGCGATCACATGTATAAACCATATGTGAAGGCCGAGTCCTCAACGGTTGCCTGCTTTGTCCCTCGGCTTGATGAGGTGACTGGCTTGCAGCAGGCGAGTTTCGCTGCACTCAACATCTTTCTGAAACGTGGCGTTGCTGTTTGGGCAATGTCCCCCGTGCGATACAGCTATGGAGGCGACATATGGCAGCAGACATTCCGGTCTTGGTCCTGGATGATGATCCAGAGTTCCTTGGCGCGTTGACCGAAGGGCTGTCGGAGGCTGGGTTCAATCCGACCCGGGCCGCAACGGTCGCAGAAGCTGAGGCGCTGGTGCTAAGTGGCCTCACCCGGTTTGAGGCTTTGCTGCTCGACGTGGAGTTGCCGGACGGCGACGGCCGGGACTTGTGCGTCCGGCTGCGCAAGGCTGGGGTACGGGTGCCGGTCATAATGCTTACCGGCTCTGATGCTGAGGAGGACATCGTGCGCGGGCTCGAAGCCGGCGCGCACGACTACGTCGCAAAGCCCTGCCGGCCCGGCGTGCTGATCGCACGATTGCGTACGCAACTGCGCCTGCACGAGAATAGCATGGACGCGGTGTTCAACCTCGGTCCGTGGGAATTCCATCCAGCGCAGAAGCTGCTGCGCAACGTACGCGGCGTGAAGGTCTGGCTGACAGCCAAGGAGGTGGACATCCTCCGGCATCTGCAGCGAAATGGTGGAACCGTCAGCAAACAGGTGCTGTTGTCGGAGGTGTGGGGCTACAATCCATCCGTGTCCTCCCATACGCTGGAAACCCACATCTACCGCCTGCGCCAAAAAATCGAGGCCGACCCCTACGCCGCACGCTTGCTGCTGACGGCGGAGGGTGGATACCGGTTGGCGCCGGAGCAGGTCGCGGCCTAAGCCTGTGTCCAGCTTTTAGAAGGAAGTGCCGTGTCCGGAGGTGGCTGCACCACTCCTCCTTCGAATATGCGCTATGGTGCCGCCGAAGTCGTGGCCTTGGGGAAGTAAACTCCAGGCCTCGCGGTCGTTTCCCGCTTTACAGCTGCTTGCCCCCTCTCCAGCGCCCTTCCAGGGTGGAGGGGGCAACTGGCAGCAGAATGAGCAAGCAGCCAGACAGGCCCCTTAACTGTGCCGCTTAGGCATCAGCCGGTCGCGGCATCGTCCATATTGTCGCTCCCGGCCGCAGCTTGACTGGGGCTGTCGTGCCGTCAGCCCTCCGACGCCAAGCTGCTGTCCGGGGCAGCCGCGGAGGTCGAGGCGGGAACCGCGCCGTCACCTGGGCAACCGCGGCGTGCTTGCCGCCCATTCCAGTGGCTTTCGACCAAGGAACTGCTGTAACACCTGATTAGCACAGGCCAGCATCAGCACGGGCCAGTGGCCACATGCACTGAAAACGCTGGCGACTCCGCTGCCCGGCTATGCGTCATTGGAGCACCGCGGCGTTCTTTGCCGGGGGCGGTTGGTTACGGCCTGGATTACGGCAAGGAGACGCGCATGTCGGGTTCGACCAGCATACCATCCCGCCAATCTCAGATGGACGCCATGAGCGTGTCCCTAGCCCGGAACTGGTGGGCCGTGGCGTTGCGCGGCGCGTTTGGCATCGTATTTGGCCTGATGGCGTTCTTGCTGCCCGGCGTGACCCTCGCGTCACTGACCCTGCTGTTCGCCGTTTACATGCTGGCCGATGGCGTGTTCGCCATCGTCGCCGGGATCCGCGCCGCAGCGCATCACGAACGCTGGGTTTTGCTGGTGCTGGAGGGACTGGTGGACCTTGTCGCCGGCGCAACGGCGCTGCTACTGCCGGCAATAACTGTGCTGTTCGTGGTGACGCTCCTGGGCATCTGGGCCGTCGTGTCGGGATTCCTGCTGTTGATGGCGGCCTTCCGGTTGCACGCCGGGCACGGGCGCTGGCTGCTGGCAGTGCCGGCCTTGGTGTCAATTGTCTGGGGTGTGCTGCTGTATTTGTCGCCAGGGCTTGGGGCCTTGATGCTGACATACTGGCTAGGCGGCTACGCCCTGGCGTTCGGGGCGCTGCTGCTGGTGCTGGCACGCCGGCTACGGGCGCGGAGCGGCGGGCTCCCCGGCCAGGGCAGGGCGCGGTTCGGGGCGACCTAAAACAGATCGCAGTCTGGTTCGGATGCGCAGCGACAGAGGTGGCCGGGGGAATTTGGACAGGTCGTTAAGTGGATTTTCTGCCTGAGCGC
>CAXTDP010000050.1:0-15469 GCA_964242295.1 uncultured Acetobacteraceae bacterium
CGGCTGGCGCACCGGCCACAGCGGCCGCGGCGCCCGGCACCGGCGCCCGTCCCTCAACCAGGGCCGCCGTCAGTTCCCGGTCGTCATACAGCAGCGGCGTGCCGAACAGCGCGGCATACTCTGCCGGCGCCAGTGGATCGCCGGATGACAGGTTGTCCACCAGCGCATTATGCGCGTGCCCGACCAGCACGCGTCCAGCACCGGCCACACGGAGCATCTCCGCCGCGACGTGCGGCTTCTCCGGCAGGAAGTAAAAGGCGTCGTGGCAGAACACGAGGTCCGCCGCACCGTCCGCCAAAGGCCAGGGCGCGGCGGCGTCGAAGCAGACCAAGTGCGCCATGGGCGCAACGTAACGCCGGGCCAGCCACAGCTTGGCGAACACGATGTCCGCGCCGCAGACGGAAGGCGCCGCCCGGGCGAACTCCCGCAGGTAGTGCCCGGCACCGCAGGCCAGTTCGAATACCCGGGCCGGTGCGCCCCAATGTGCCTCCGCCAGCGCCAGGCCGGACAGGAAAGTCGGGTCGGACCATCGGTGCGCAAAGTAGGTGCCCACGGCACCGAAGGCCAGCCGGTCCATCGCCTCCCGGAACGTCAGCGTGCCGGCGTCACGCACCACGGCCCGGCGCGCATCTTCTGATGGCGGCGGAGTGCGGGCCCAATTATCTTGATCGCCGAGCAACAGCACCAGCGCAGTGTCCGCATCGCCGGCGTCAAGCGCCACTAGGGCCGCGTCGGCCAGGACGCGGCGATCAGCCCGCAGGAAGGGGATACCCTCCAGCACCGGCCACCGCTCCTCGTCCGCGGCTAGGGAATGCGGACCATCGGCCAGCAAGGGACGGCCCGTGACCGGGCTGTGCAAGTCTAAGCCGGTCGTCATGGCAGCCCGGCGTCTTGCAGCACCGCCTGTTGAAACGCCTGGGTCGGCCCGGCATGCACCAAGTCCATGTCGTCCAGCGCCTGGTCCACCGTGAAGCGCGCAACCTGGTCGTAGTGCCGCATCTGCAGCACTCGATCCATCACGTCGGCGGCATGGAAGGCTTGCCCGACGGAAGTGGAGGCGTCCGGAATGTGGGCCAGTGCCGCGGTGACTGTATCGCGCAACGGCTCCGGCAGGGTCGCCAATTCCTGCGCGAACAGGCGTTGCAGGATCGGGGTCAGGTGCTCGCCCAACAGGATTTCACCGGCAAAGCCACTGTCCGGCAACGCCGCATTGTGGACGTGATGCGCCATGCCGGCGAGGAACGCCGTGGCAGGATCGGCGCCGTAGCGCGGCGCCAGCACTGCGGCCAGCACTGCGACAACAAGGCAATGGTCGCCATGCCCTTCAGGCGGCTCCAGCACGATGCGCGGCTTGCCGGGGCAGGTCGCGCCGGCACGGGGCTGGCGGATCAGCGCCTCCGCGAAGGCGGGCGCCGGGCCGGATCGGTATGGCCGGCCGAGCTGCGGGCGCAGCAAGCTGCACAGGCCACCGTCCACCGGTCCGGCCACCTCGCCGAAGGAACGTTCCAGGATCGCGGTTGCAGCCGGATCTCCAACCCCGGCGGAAGTCAGGACCTCCCGGTCTATGCCCCCCAGCCTCGCCGCGGCGAGGCCGTCGGCCGTAGCTTGCATCGCCACATCAGCTGGGTTCTGCCCGGCCAACAGCGCTGCCCAGCCGCGGCGGAACATGCGGCTAGCCAAGCTGTCCGGGCTGGACGCATCTCGGACGCGCTTCAGGTCGCACAACTCGACTGCAAGCGGGACAAGGCTGGAAAGTCCGGCCTGACCTGCAGGAATGCTTCGTATTATGCTGGCAACGGCAGTCACCCGCCTTGACCCCTAAAGCACTGTCATTGCGAGAGGCATGAGAGCGCCGTGACCGGAAGCCGCGGGCATAATGCCAGCGGCCTCTAGATTGCTGCGCTGCAAACCGTTCGCAATGACGGATAGATGGCGGATAACGGCCTCAGTCCACGTAGTGGCTGGCTCTAGGTCGCCAGCCAATCCAGCAGCACCCGCTCCTGCACCGGGAAGCTATGCTCCTCCCGCTTGCCGGCCGGCGTCATCGGCGCCTTGAAGAACAAGCCAAGCTGCTCCTGGATGCCACCCTCGCCGCGCTGGCGCGCCAGGTCCAGGACGCGGGCAATCTCGATCACCAGCGGTGCCGCCAGGATGCTGTCGCGGCAGAGGAAATTGACCTTAATCTGCATTTTCTGGCCGAGGAAGCCGACGAGATCAATGTTGTCCCAGGCTTCCTTGTTGTCGCCGCGCGGCTTGTAATAGCGGATATCCACAAGGTGGTCCTCGACCGGGTAGCCCAGGATGTCGTCCAGCACGGAACCCTTGGTATTCAGCTTGCTTTGCAGGCTGTCCTTGTTGTTCAGCGCCAAGCCGTCGCGGTTACCCAAGATGTTGGTGCTGAACCAGCCCTCGACATACAGGCTGCGGCTGCGGAAAGCCGGGGCCAGCACGGTCTTGATGAAGGTTTGGCCGGTCTTGCCGTCCTTGCCGGCGACCGGGACGTTGCGCCGGGTGGCTAGGGTAGTCAGCGCCGGCACGTCGGCGGCGAGGCTCGGGGTGAAGTTGCCATAGGGCACGCCCTCGACGATGGAAGCGTAGGCATACAGCATTGCCGGGCTGATCGCCGGGTCGCTGCTGTCCAAACCCTTCTCAAACCCCTCGACCGTGTGCAGCGCGGCGGCGCCCTTGTCCGGCCAACGTTCGACGGAGGCGAGGTTGACCATCACCAGGTTTTCGACACCCGAGCTTTCACGGTAGCGGCGGATGTCGTCGCGGATGCGGTCCACCGCCTCGCGGTGCGATCCGGCGGCGACCTTGTTGGCGCCGTCCACGTTCTTGCAGAAGTCCACGCTGCCCACCGCGGGCCACGGCTTCATGCCGGACAGCGCCGGGTTGACCAGTTCAGCCTGGTCGCGATCCAGCACGCGATGCTCGCGCACGGCGCTGCTCAGGTCTTCGCCATGCAGGTCCCAGCCGGCGAAATGCAAGTTACGGTAGGCTGCGATCCCTGCCGCGCCGACACCCGCCAGTGGAAGCCCCGCCATGTCGTTCGACCCGGCGCGCAGCATCTCGATCCCTGCCGCCGCCGTGGTGGCGACCGCACCGCCAAGGCCCACCACAAGCACACCCACACGTCGTCCAGTGGTGGACACGTCCAGACCGGTATCCGGCATCAGGATTTCTCTCGTTCGTTGAAAGCCGCACAAAGGCCGCGGCAGGCGGAAGGAAACGGACACATAGGCTCCGAACCGCTCAAGATAAGACGGTCCGTTTTAGTGGTGGCAACCCAACCTTGTTCACAGGCTCGTGACCCCATAAGGACCCGCACTGCTTGCGGATACAAGTGGGCGCGGCGTGTGGCGGGAATTGGGCAGGCGGCGGGCGGTGCTGTGGCACTAGACTTGTTGTCCGCGTGAGCGGCCCACGTCGCGCATGTCGGTACCGCGCTCCCCGTCCTCCGGGTCATCGTCGGATAGGTGGTCCATGTTGACGGAGTGGTCGCCGCCGGCTGCCAGCACCTCCTTTTCCCGCGGCCCTGCCGTGCGGTCCACGACATAGACGTCCTGCAGCCCCTCGCTGTCGGCGACGCGTTTCGCCGCCTCGATGGCTTCGTCCAGCGGCATCGGCGTACCGTTCGGGCGCATTGGACGCACGGACTCGCCACGGCCAGGCGCACCGGTCAAGAGGATTTCGGTGTGGGTATGGCGCGGGTCGTCCTCGTCGAGGCGGTGCATCACGATGACCCGGCGCCCACCGTCCGGCATGGGGTCATGCGGGTCTAGCTGTCGGACTTCGACCATGTTGGGGGTTCCTCCTCCGGCGTTTGTGCCATAACGGTGCAGGGGCCAGGGGGTTCATTCCCTCCGCCACCCCCCTTCCGAAACCTGCACCGCTGGCGCGGCGTTGCCGTCTGATAACCTGGCGCATGAAGCCAGGAGCAGGAAACACCTTATCATGTCCGGCACGAATTCCGCTCCTATCCTTCCTGTCTCCACAATCGAGAGCCAGACGATCGGCCTGTTCCTGCGCCGGATGATGCCCCTGCTCGGCCTGATGTATCTCATCGCCTACGTTGACCGGCAGAATGTCAGCTTTGCCAAGCTGCAGATGCTGGACAATCTGGGCATGACCGAAGCCGCATATGGCCTCGGCGCCTCCCTGTTCTTCATCGGCTACTTCTTGTTTGAGGTGCCGAGCAACCTAATCCTGGGCCGGGTCGGCGCCCGCCGCTGGTTCGCCCGCATCATGGTGACATGGGGCCTGGTGACGACGGCGCTGGCCTACACGACGGGGCCGGTGATGTTCTACATCCTGCGTTTCCTGCTGGGCGCATGCGAGGCGGGGTTCTTCCCTGGGGTCCTGTATTTGCTCACGGTGTGGGTGCCGTTCGGGCACCGGGGGCGCATGGTCGGATGGTTCATGATCGCCTCCGTCGTCGCCAACGCCGTCGGGGCGCCGATCTGCGGCAGCCTGTTGGACCTTGATGGAACCTTCGGCCTCCGTGGCTGGCAATGGGTGTTCCTGGCGACCGGAGTGCCGGCGGTGCTGATGGGCGTCGCCACCTGGTTCCTGCTGCCGGACGGGCCGGAAACGGCGAGCTTCCTGAACCCGGCGCAGCGCACCTGGCTGCGTGACACGATCGCGCGGGAGGACCAGGCCGGCGGTAAGGTCGCCCATGCCAACCCATTGAAGGCGTTGACGGATGGACGTGTGCTGCTGCTGGCCCTGACCTTCGTGGGCTTCCCGCTTGCGGCCTATGGCCTCAGCTACTGGCTGCCCACGGTGGTCAAGGGATTTGGGGTCAGCAACACCGTGAACGGCTTCATCAACGTGCTGCCCTGGGTGGTGACGGGCGTCGCCCTGTGGTGGCTGCCCCGGCACAGCGAGCGCACGGGGGAGAAGACCTGGCACATCGTGCTGCCGGTGGCGCTGGGCGCGGCCTGCCTCGTGGGCAGCGTGATGGTGTCCGGCAGCTCGGGCGGCGACAATGCCTTGCGCTTCGCGCTGCTGTGCGTCGCGGCGGCGTGCATCTTTTCCGCCCAGCCGATCTTCTGGACGCTGCCGAGCAGCTTCTTGCGCGGCAGCAGCGCGGCGGCGGGTCTGGCAGTCATCAATGCGACAGGCAACCTCGGCGGGTTCGTGGCGCAGAACGTGGTGCCGCTTATCAAGCAGCGCACAGGGAACGACCTGACGCCGATGCTGTTCCTGGCGGGGTGCCTGACGGTCGCCGGGCTGATGGTGTTCGTGGTGCAGGGCCTGCTGGGACGTACGTCCCGCGCCGCAGTGCCTGCCGAATAAGAAAGGGATAACAGCATGGATGACGGTTTAAGGCAGGGCGACGGGATCGCCGGCAAGCACGGCGCAGCGCGGGCGCTGGCGGAGCAGGCACTGGCGGCACAGGCCCGCGGCGACGAGGACGAGGCCGACCGGCTGTTTGCCGAGGCGGACAAGGCGGACCCGGATGCCGTCATCGCCGTGCTGCAGGAGCGCGGCGGCGCCCAGCCCCGGCGCCGGACGGACACGGCGCCGCAGGACGACGATGAGATCGCGGCGATGTCGCGCACGGTGGAGCCAGGGTCAGACGCGCCGTCCCGGGCTGGGGTGTCAGGCCGTGGAAGCGGAGCGGACAACCAAGGCGGCTGATGGCCAGTCTGCCCTGGGACGGCTTGGAACCGGGGTGGAACGGGAACCAACGGCGTTCAAGCTGAATCGTGGTCGCCTGAGCCTTCAAGCCGCTCGCATTGCGACGATTTCGGATCGGCTGCACGGGCCTGACCTGCCGGACTGCCCGAATGTTGTGCTCGTTGCGTGAAGGCTTGAACATCGGCGGCATTTGGCGCGTGGTTGTGGTTCTGGCCGCGCAAGGCTCGGATGCGGCCTTAGAACGGACCGGCGGGCATTGAATCCGCTGGGCCCGGCCTGCATATCGCAGCCGCAATTCTCAACCCGGAGCCTTCCTGCATGAGCGACGCGCCAGCCGACCAGACTGCCCCCACCCCCGAGCGCCCCATTCCTGAACGTCACGAGTTCAGCGCCGAGGTCGGTCGCCTGCTCGACCTTGTCGTCCATTCCTTGTACTCCGAGCGCGAGATCTTCCTGCGCGAGCTGGTCGCCAACGCAGCCGACGCCACCGACCGCCGCCGGTTCGAGGCGCTGACCGACCCGGCCCTGGCCCAGCCGGGGGATGCCAAGGTCCGCATTATCCCCGACAAGGCCGCCCGCACCATCACCATCGCCGATGACGGCATCGGCATGAGCAAGCAGGAGCTGGCCGAGAACCTCGGCACCATCGCCCGATCCGGCACCCGCGTTTTCGGCGCGGAGGCGGCCAAGGCCAAGCCGGATGAGAAGGTCGAGCTGATCGGCCAGTTCGGCGTCGGCTTCTACAGCGCCTTCATGGTGGCCGACCGGGTGGAGGCCACCAGCCGCCGCGCCGGGTCGGACGAGGCCTGGACCTGGGCCAGCGAGGGCGCCGGGGCCTATACCCTATCCCCCGCCGAGCGCGACCGACCCGGCACCACCATCACCCTGCACATGAAGCCCGATGCCGACGAGTTCCTGGAGCCGGTCCGGCTGCAGACCATCGTCAAGAAGTGGGCCGACCACATCACCGTCCCCATCACCATCGCCGAGGAGGGCGAGGACAAGCCCGCCAACGAGGGCACCGCCCTGTGGCGCAAGTCCAAGTCGGAGGTGACGGAGGAGCAGTACAAGGACTTCTACCGCCACCTCGGCAACATCTTCGACGACCCCTGGGCAACCTTGCACTGGCGTGCGGAGGGTGCGCTGGAGTTCTCGGCCCTGCTGTTCGTGCCTGGGATGAAGCCGTTCGACGCCGTGGAAGGTCCGCGCGAAAGCCGGGTGCGCCTGCACGTTCGCCGCATGTTCATCACCGATGAGGCCGGGCTGCTGCCGCCCTGGCTGCGCTTTGTGCAGGGCGTAGTGGACACCGAGGACCTGCCGCTGAACGTCAGCCGTGAGATGCTGCAGGCGACCCCGGTGCTGGCCCGCATCCGCAAGGCCGTGACCGGGCGCGTGATGAGCGAATTGAAGTCGCGCGCCAAGGACGAGGCCGACTTCGCCAAGCTGTGGGAGAACTTCGGTCCCGTGCTGAAGGAGGGGGTCTGGGAGGACAGCGAGCACCGCAAGGAGATCGCCGGGCTGATGCGGGTGCGGTCCTCCACGCAGGAAGGGCTGACGGGCCTGGATGCCTATGTGTCCCGGATGAGGCCGGGCCAGGAGGCGATCTACTTCTTGACCGGCGACGACGCCGAGGCGATGGCGAAGTCGCCGCAGTTGGAGGGTTTCGGCGCCAGGGGGGTCGAGGTGCTGCTGCTGACCGACCCGGTGGACAGCTTCTGGCCGGAGCGGCTGCACGACTGGGACGGCAAGCCGCTGCGCAGCGTGACTGCCGGCATCGCCGACCTGTCGCAGATCGAGGCGACGGCGGCGCCGGAAGGGGACGCTGTGGATGTCGCCAAGCTGCTGCCCGCCTTGCAGGCCGCGCTGGGCGATGCCGTCAAGGAAGTCCGCGCGACCGACCGGCTGGTGGACAGCGCCGTGGTGCTGGCGGCGGGCGGCTATGGCCCTGACCTGCAGATGCAGCGCCTGATGCGCCGCCACGGCAAGTCCGGCTTTGCCGGCGCCGTGCTGGAGGTAAACCCGCGCCATCCGCTGATCCGCTCGCTGGCCGCCCGCGCCGATGCGGATGGCGACGTGACCGAGGCCGCGCACACCCTGCTGGACCTGGCCCGCGTGCAGGACGGCGACATGCCGACGGACCCGGCGGCCTTCGCGCGCCGGATCACGGCGGCGCTGGCAGCGATGGGATAGGTCTGCTCCTGCTCCTGCTCCCTCTCCCTTCGGGAGAGTGTCGGGGTGAGGGGGTCTTGGCTGCGGAGCGGGGCGCTGCGGGCGCGAGCGGCATCGGGCCTTTGGGGGCCGAAGATGATGCTTGTCCACCCCCTCACCCCGGCCCTCTCCCGGAGGGAGAGGGAGAAGCGAACCGATTTGACTCCGCCGAGGCGACAAACAACGCTCCCCCGCATGGACCGGGCCGCAGTTACCCAGAGCCCCGCCTTCACCTAACATCCCTGTCTGGCCGTAGGCCGTGGTGCTTGATACGGAGACCACCGGCGTCAGCGGCGCCGACGACATCGTATTGCCGGCCGCCATACCGCTGGACGCCGGACTCCTCAGCCGGGCAGTAAGCACCCCCGGCCCTGCCGGTCTCGCAACGCACCATACGGACGCACCATGGCGCACCTTGTCTATAATGAACGCGTCAAGCTGCTGGCTCTCACCCTGAACACGACGGCCATCGCTGTCATCGTGACCGGCGCCGTCGCGCCGACGGTGGGCGCGGTCTATGGCACGCTTGCATCGGTGCCCGCTTGGTGGCTGGTGACGGTAGGTTCAACTTGTTTTGCAGTCGGAGCAGGCTTACATCTGGCAGCGCAGTATGCCTTGGGGAGGCTGCGAGATGGCTGATTTCTTCTTGACGGCACTGAGCGGGCCCATAGCCTTGCTCGGCCTAGCGTTATTCGGCCTGTGGGCTATGCGCTGGATGTAGGCTGCGGATTCACGTCCCGCCCGCTTCCGGTTACCTTGGGTCTACCCGCTACTTGGACTGCATGGTCCGATGTAATGCCGCATGTTGAGATTTGTGGCATCCTATTAAGGCCACCGTTGACGCCGACATCGGCATGATAAGCGTCAGCAGCATGACGTGTGACCTTCCCGTTCCCTGCCCGGCCAGGGCGTATAGTCAGAGTTAATCAGGTTCACCATCCCATCGCAAGGACTATCTTCCTTGCTAGGACTCTTTTCTAGAAAACTTGCAGGCAGGTCCAGCAGTTGCCGAGCGGGCGATGTCGTGGGCGTCCCTGACGCTTTCCGCTTCAGCCAAGAAAGTACAAGCACCGCCGGTCCTTCCGCATTGCCGTCCCGAAGCCGAGTGCCGGAATGATCGGCCGATGTCATCGGAGCGCGCGCTGCGAGCGCACTAAAATCGGATGCCCGATCTTAGACGGCCCCGGCGCTTAAGCCTCCCGAGTGCGTCCGCCTCGCGCAACAGAGGTTCAGCAGGATGTGCTAGGCCGTCAGCGGCGCCCGGGCCTATGCATGCGACACAGGCGCCGCCGCAGGCTCAGGCTGTGGATTGCCAAGCCAGCGCCAGCCGCGCGCCGCCGCCCACCCGGGTGTCACACTGTCGAAACGGGAAAGGCGCATCGGGCGCAGATCGGCAAAGTCGCAGGCGCCGTCGGTCACGAGCTGCTGCACGGCGTGGCCAGTGGCAGGCGAGAGGCCGAAGCCGATGCTTGAGAGGGTCACGAGGACCACGTTTGCCGGGTCGTGCAGCCGGTCGATGATCGGCCGCCCGTCGGGCGTGTTCTCGATCACCCCGGCCCAACTGCGGATGATGCGGGCGTGCCGGGCGCGGGGGAACATCTCGACCAGGTGCTTGGCGATATTGCCCATGAGCGGCGTGCTGAGCCGGGGCGGAACACTCATGCCGGCCTCGTCGTCGAGCCACTCGTGCGGGCCGCCGCCGTAGGCGAGGTTGCCGCGCCGCGTCTGCCGCCCATAAAGGCCGTTGCCGTCGGCACCGCCAACCTGCATCAGCGGCAGCGGCTCGGTGACGATCATCTCCGCCCGCGCCGAGACGACGGGGAACGACACGCCAAGCATGGCAGCGAGCTTGCCGCCCTGCGGCCCCGCGGCGATCACCACGTGATCGCAGCCGAACGTGCCGCGGTCGGTTTGCACGCCGACGACCCGGCCGCCCCGCTGCTCGAACCCCAGCACCGTCGTGTGCTGCATCAGCCGCCCACCCAGGTCCTGCATCGCCCAGGCATAGGCCTGCACCGTGCGGTGCGGATTGGCATGGCCGCCGAAATGGTGCCAGGCTGCGCCGACCACGTTGTCGCCGGTGAGCGGCACGAGGTCGCGCAGTTGCGCCGCATCGAGGATTTCGGTGCTGAAGCCATGCCGCTCGCCGCCGTGGATCGGGCGCTGCACGCTGGCCCAGTCGGCCTCGTCGAGTGCTATGCGTATGCGGCCGCGGCAGAACTCGGTCGGATAGCCCAGCAGCTCGTCCATCTGCGGCCAGAGGCGTTGCTCCTCGGCGAACAGCGGGCTGAACCAGTGGGTGCAGCCGCCGCCGTTGCGGCCCGAGGCCTCCCAGCCGACGATGCCCTTGTCCACCACCAGCACGTCCACCCCGGCCCGGGCGAGCCACCAGCCGGCGCTGAGCCCAGACGCGCCGCCCCCAACGATGACGACGCTGGCGCCGGACGCTTCGCTCACGTCGCGGCCTCTCCGACATCAATTTCCCAATAGGGCGTGACCTGGCCCTCAATGCCGAACCAGACGTGCCAGTTCCGGGCCATCTCCTCGCCTTCCGGCACCGACCCGGCGAGCGAGAGCGGCATTGGCCGCACCGGGGCGCGGAACGTGGCGAGCGGCACCTCGGACAGCGCGGTTCCAGCGCCGAGCGCGAGCAGGGCGGCGACCTGCTCGCGGCAGCGGCGCCCTTGGCAGAGGCCCATGCCGGCGCGGGTGAGGCGCTTGACCTGGTCCGGGTTCGGCGCCCCTTCGCCAAGCAGGGCCGTCAGGTCCGTGCTGTTGCGGCGCGGCCGGTCCCATTGCAGGTAGCGCGGCGGCCGGACCTCAAGGATGTCGCGCGCGGTCACCTCCTCGCACTGGCAGACATGCGGCTCGGCCTGGCCCGGCGGCAGCACGGCCTCGACCACGGCGGCGCGCACCCAATCGAGCCGGTAGGCAGGCGATGCACCTGCCGAATGCTCAACGGCCCGAGGTTCTGCAGCAGAGATTTCGGTGATTAGGGCCTCGGTGACCGGGGCCTCGGTGGTCGGTGACTTGATGACCGAAGGTTCTGTGGCGAAAACCTCAGAGACCAGAGCCTCAGTGACCGATGGCTTGATGGCCGAAGGTTTGGCGGCATTCTCCGGCGGCGCCGGGTCACGGGCGGTCTGCTCCCTGGCGGCCTCGACTGCGGCCTTACTAGCGCGGCGGCCCTCCGCCTCGGCGATGGCGCGGTCCCCTGACTTTTCCGCCCAAACACCGGCGCAGTCCCCCACGCTGTAGATGCCGCGGACCGAGGTCATCTGCGCAGCATCAACAATCGGAGCATGCCCCCCGCGCTCGGGAAACCAGGCGCTGCGGCAGCCGGCTGCGTCGAGCAGTTCGATCACTGGCACGGCGCCGATGCCGAGCACAATCGTGTCGCACTCGATCCGCCTCTCGCCTTGCCGGCACCCGGCATCGTCGAGGGGCGCGAGGCGTGCGGCGGTGACGCCATCGGCCCCGCCCTCGGCGGCGGCGATCACGTGCCGGGTCAGGATTTCGATGCCGGACTTACGGATTTGGTTCAGCAGCGGCACCGGACCGATGGGCACGGCCGCCTGTTCGACGATGGCGGCGACTGCGATGCCGGCGCGATGCATGGCGAGCGCCGCCAGCAGCGCCTCGGCTCCGGTCCCCAGTACCACCGCCCGCCGGGCGTCGAGGGCGCCGTATCGCGTGGCCAACCGCTCGGCGGCAGTAGCGCCCATCACGCCCGGGCGCTCCCAGCCGGGAAAGGCCAGCCCCATGTCGCGGCGGCCTGCGGCGACGATGGTCGTCTTGCAGCCCAGCATCCAGGATGTCGCCCCATCGGACAGCCCGGCCACCATGCCGGGCAGCCAGGAGACGCTGCGCCCGTTGGCATAAAGCCCCCAGACGAAGGTGCCGAGCCGCACATCCACCCCGGCCTCAAGCGCCGTTTCCAGCAATGGCTCGCTCGCCAGCATCGCCTCGGTCATGCCGGTGCGGTTGCGGACCGCACCGCCCATCCGCTGGCCGAAATGCAGCGGAACGTCGTCGCCCATCACCTCCGCCGGCACCGGGTTTTCGTCGGCGAGAATGACGGATATGCCGGACCGCGCGGCCTCGATCGCCGCCGCCAGTCCGGCAGGGCCGCCGCCGACCACGAGCAGGTCGGCGGTCTCGCTCACCTCGAGACGCGAGTTGACGGTGGAGCGGGGATCGGTAATGGGCGCCATGGCGAGCCTATGCGGAAACGGGTTCAAGGGAGCGCTCGTCGGCCTGGACAGGCGGCGGCCCGCCGCGGCGGCCTAGCGCGGAGACGGGAAGGTGGCACCGGATCGCATGGCCGCTGTCCATCGCCATCGGCGGCTCATCCGTCTCGCAGATCGCGCCGATCTTGCGGGGGCAGCGACCATGGAAGACGCAACCAGATGGCGGCGATAGCGGGCTTGGGATTTCGCCGGACAGGCGGATGCGGGCACGACGGCTGCCAGCGTCGATTTCCGGCACGGCGGAGAGCAGCGCCTCGGTGTAGGGATGGTGCGGCCCGTCGAACACGTCCTCCGCCGGGCCGATCTCCATGATGCGGCCGAGATAGAGCACGGCGATGCGGTCGGACAGGTAGCGGACCACGCCGAGATCGTGGCTGATGAAGATGTAGCTCACCTGCTCGCGCGCCTGCAGGTCGGCGAGCAGGTTGAGGATGGCGGCCTGCACCGAGACGTCGAGCGCCGAAGTCGGCTCGTCGCAGATGACCACGCGCGGGTCGCCGGCAAAGGCGCGGGCGATGGCGACGCGCTGCTTCAGCCCGCCGGAAAGCTGCCGCGGGCGCATCGAAAGGTGCCGCTCGGTGAGGCGCACGGCCGATACCAGCCCGGCCAGCCGCTCGGCCCGCTGCCGCCCGAACACGCCGGCCAGACGCGACAGCGAGCGCTCGATCAGGTGCCGCACCGTATGCGCGCGGTTGAGCGCCGAATCCGGGTTCTGGAACACGATCTGCAGCATCTTCTGGTCAGCGCGCGAGCGGGACCTGGCGCGGCCCGCGACCTCCTGCCCGCCAAGCTCGATGCGCCCGCCGGGATCGGGCGCGGTCAGGCCGAGTAGCAGCCGGGCAAGCGTGGTCTTGCCGCTGCCAGACTCGCCGACGAGGCCGAGCGTTTCGCCGGGTTCAAGATCGAGCGAAACGTCGCTGACGGCGCGTATGGCGGCCGTGCCTTGGCGGTAGGTCTTGCTGAGATGGGTCGCCCGCAATGCTGGCTGGGCATGAAGGCCGCCGCGGGAGGCCGTCTCGATAACGGGGGAAGGCGCGGCGGGGGCGGCCATCGCCTGCTCGACATGGTGGCATCGCACCATCTGCCCGTCGTAGGCGCGCTGCTCCGGCACGGTGCTGCGGCAGAGCGCATCGGCGAAGTCACACCGGGGCGCGAAGACGCAGCCGGGCAAGGCGCTGCCGGGCGGCGGCAGGAAACCGGGGATGGTATCGAGCTTGCCGTCCGACTTGCGCCGGCCCGCAGCAGGCAGGCAGCGGAGCAGGCGCATCGTGTAGGGATGGCGCGGCCTGGCCAACAATTCGGCGCCCTGCCCCTCCTCGACCAGGCTGCCGGCATACAGGACGCCGATGCGGTCGCACATGCGCTGGATGATCGCAATGTTATGGCTGATGAACAGGATCGAGGTGCGGAATTCCTGCTTCAGCGCCGCGATCAGGTCCAGCACTTCGGCCTCGACCGTCGCGTCCAGCCCGGTGGTCGGCTCGTCCAGCACGAGCAGGGCCGGGTTGCTGGCGAGCGCCATGGCAATGACCACCCTCTGCTGCATGCCGCCCGAAAGCTGGTGCGGATAGGCGCCCATGACGCGGGCGGCACCGGGGATACGCACCTTCCCCAACATCGCCTCCGCACGGGCCAGCGCGTCGCGCCGGCCAAGGCCGCCGGTCTCGAACACCTCGGCGATCTGGCGACCGACCGTCATGGATGGGTTCAGCGCGCGGCCGGGGTCCTGATAGACCATCGAGACCGTGGCGAGACGTAAGCGGCGCAGCCCGGCCGGGTCGAGCCGCATCACGTCCTGCCCGTCCACGAGTATCTGCCCGCCACGGACGAAGCCGTTGCGCGGCAGGGCACGCAACGCGGCGAAGGCGGCGGTGGACTTGCCGCAGCCGCTTTCGCCGACCAAGCCGAACGTCTCGCCCAGCGCAATGCTGAACGACACGCCGCGCAATACGAGCTGCTCCACGCCCCGGGCGCGGTAGCCGACGCTCAGGTCCCGCAGTTCGAGGGCTGGGGTCATTCGAGCGCCGCCTGGATGCCGTCGGCCACGAGGTTGACGCCGACCACCAGCGACGCGGTGGCACCCGCCGCAAAGGCCACCGTCCACCAGTAGCCGCCGGTGATCATGCCGTAGTTCTCGGAGATCGCGAGGCCCCAATCGGCCGAGGGGGGCTGGATGCCGAAACCGAGGAAGCTGAGCGAGGCGACGGTGAAGATGGCATAGCCGAGCCGTACCGTGGTCTCCACCAGGATCGGCGGCAGCACGTTGGGCAGGATTTCCACGAACATGATGTGCAGCGCGCCTTCGCCACGCAGCTCGGCCGCCGCCACGTAGTCATGCGAGCGTTCGGACAGCACGGCGGCGCGGACGGTGCGGGCGATCAGGGGCGTGAAGATGACGCCGATGACCGCGATCACCGTCACGGAGGACGGCCCGAGCGCCACCAGCACCAGCAGCGCTACGACGATCAGCGGCAGCGCGAGCAGCACCTCGATCAGCCGGCCGATCACTGCGTCTATCCAACCGCCGACATAGCCGGTGAGCAGGCCGAGCGTGGCGCCCGCGACGGTCGCCAGCAGCGTCGCCGCCGGCGCGACCGAGAGGATCGGCCGGGCGCCGATGATGACGCGCGAGAAGATGTCCCGCCCGAGCTGGTCGGTGCCGAACCAATGCGCGGCCGAGGGAGGCGCCAGGGTGTGCAGCAGGTCGTCGGCATAGGGCGGATAAGGCACGAGCGAAGGGCCGAACAGCGCGCAGCCGATCCAGAACAGCAGCACTACGGCACCCACCAGGAAAACCGGCGAGCGCAGCACAAGGCGCAGCCGGCTCGGCATGGCGACGGCCGGCTCGGCAGCGGCCTGGCTGTCTGTCATCGGCATGGAGTCGAGCGCGGTTGCCGACATCAGGCGACCCCGTCCCGCAAACGTGGATTGAGCACGACATAGAGCGCGTCGGCGAACATCGTGGTGACGACGAAGATGGCGCCGACGGTCAAGATGCCGGCCTCCAACATTGGCAAGTCCTTGCCGCGTGCCGCCGTGAGGATGAGGCTGCCGATGCCTTGGTAGCGGAACAGCGACTCCACCACGACCAGGCCGCCGATCATGTAGCCGATCTGGCTTGCGATCACGGTGATGGTCGGCAGCAGCGCGTTGCCGAACACGTGCCGTACGATCAATGACCGCCGGGTCAGGCCCTTCAGCATGGCCGTGCGTACATAGTCGGAGTCGAGCGTTTCCAGCGTGCCGGCGCGTGCCATGCGGGCGATGTAGCCGAACAGGACCAGCACGAGCGGCAGCGCCGGCAGGATCAGGTGCCGAAGCTGCTCCAGCCAGTCCGTCCCCGGCCGGGTCGCCGCCGAGATCGGCAG
>CAXTDP010000051.1:0-15426 GCA_964242295.1 uncultured Acetobacteraceae bacterium
CGACCCGCTGCATCCTCTGGTCGCGGTGCTGCTGACCAATGACGGTTCCGGTGCGCTGCCTCCGGGTCTGGCGACGCTGTATGAGGCCGGGGCGGACGGCCCCGTCTTCATTGGCGACGCACGCTTGCCTGCAATCCAGCCCGGTGAGGACCGTCTGGCCAACTTTGCCGCGGACCTGCCGGTGCGGGTGGACAAGACGCAGAGCGACGATGCCTTGGTAACCAGTGGGCGTGCTGCCCGTGGCGTGCTGCAAATTGTGCGTCGCCAGCGCGCCACCACGACCTACCGCATGACCACCCCTGGGGACAGCGGCAGGACGATGCTGGTCGAGCAGCCCCGCCGCGACGGCTGGACCCTGGTGCAGCCCGACTCGGCGCAGGTCGGAACGACCCCGACGCATTACCGCATCACCCAGATCGTGCCGCCGGGCACGACCTTGTCCCTGAACGTTGTGCTGGAACGTCCGGTGGAGGAGCGGTTGGCGCTGACGGAGGCCTCGCCCGCCCAACTGGCGGCGCTGGCGTCGGAGGGTCAGCTTTCCCCGGCGCTGCGGGCCGCCCTGACCCGCGCCGGGGTCCTGCGGGCGGAGTTGGACCGGCGCCAGGCCGCGGCGGACGACGTGGAGCATCGCCGCGCCGCCATCGTCGCCGACCAGAACCGCGTGCGCCAGAACTTGGTCGCCGTGCCGAACGGCAGCGAGTTGCAACGGCGGTATCTCGGCATGTTGCAGAAGCAGGAGAACGACTTGGCGGCCCTGGCCACGCAGGCGGACTCAGCGGGCCGGGCGGTCACGGAAGCGGATGGCGCGCTGAAGGACTTTCTGGGCGGGCTAACGCTTTAGGGCGGGATCGCCAGCAGGTCCTTGCGCGAAGCGACCAGGGTTGAGACCGCAAGCACCTATATGCGGACGAACAGGCTCAGAACAATCTGCGTTCAGGCTTGGACACAGCCTGCCCGCGATCAGTTTGGGTTCGGGGTGGAAGCAAACCAATCCAGCTTTTTGTTTGCGGGCAAAGACTTGCGGTCAGGTCCGGTCGCCGCGCGTCGGGACCCGACTGCAATTTGCACTATCCTCGCCGTGTCAACGCCTGCTGCTCCACCCGATAAACCGTCTTGACCAGCACGGCGCCATGGTTGGGGGTCGGGTTGGTCAGGATGACGATGCGCAGACCATCCCGCTCCCGCCACAATACGTCGGCACCGTCGCATACATCAGGCCGTGTCGGGTCCAGTAGGGCGTGGGTGAAGGCGTCGGGGTGGATGCCATCCTCAGCGATCCGGGCCTGAGCGTGACGGCTGACGGCGACGTTGCCCAGCCCGCGTACGTTGCGAAAGAAGTGGTCCATTACGCCTCCGCCAGGCGGAACCGGGTGCCATGGTCAAGCCGGTCCAGCAATGTCGGCATTCGGGCGGTGGCTGCCATGGCGTAAATTTCCAGCAAGTCGGGTCCTGTCAGGTCGAGCCTGTGTGGCGCCTAGGTCGTGGCCACATTCCCCGAGCACAAGGGGCACAGGTGGTCCAACTCGAACCCTGACTGCGGGGGCACTGGGTCGGCATGGCGCAACAGGGTGTCCTGTAAGACAGACGTGCTTGCTGTGTCCGCGTCTGGCGCAGGGCAGGCGACCGGGGACGCTTCGGCGGCAGATGCGCCAGGTGCATCGGATAAGGCACCAATCCGCATGAGGCAAATGCCGAACTGGGTAATCGTGACCGAGCTGAACCTGCTGGACTCTCTGGTATGCTGGACCAGCATACCAGAGCGCCGGCTACCCGCACGGGCACCATCAACCAGTTTTTTACTCTGGGCCGCTGATGCCACCGGGGTGCTCGTTGCGCTTGGCCTGACTGTGACGGACGCGCTTGAGTTGGACGATTGCGACCCCGACAACGATCAGAAGGGTGACAAAGGACAGGATGACAGGCAACGAAATACCATGTTCCATGACGAGACTCCCAAGAAAGTGTTTTAGCAAGAAGACCACGTTGCATCGCGGGTGTGGTTTCCTGCGTCGCAAAACGGTGATGAGTTCGCTGTCGCCGTGAAAGGGCGGGCGACGCTTAGCCTATCCGATTCCTGCACTACCCTGATGCGAGTGGCCCGGGGTCTGCAGGTGGTGGGACAGGCATTCAGGTGGCAGGTTCAGGCCGGCACGCAGACCTGCTCAAGCGTCCTGGATCAGGTCCAGGATACCATGCAGCAGCGGTCCAGGGCGTTGCAGGTGGCGCAGCAGGCTAAAATGGTCCGCGCCGTCCACCACCATGTGCCGGCTGCGGTTGCCGGCGTGGAGCCAAGCCGCGTGCATGTCTGCCGTCTGTTGCCGGAACGCCACGGTTTCCAGGCCGCCGGCGGCGAACAGGGCGGGCGGCATCCCGCCGCAGACGCGGTGCAGGGGTGACATGGCACGGGCCGTCGCCCGGTCCAGCCGCAGCTTGTCGTTCAATGGGGTGTCGGTCAGCGGCTCCAGGTCATACACGCCGCTCAGCGCTGCGACGGCGGCAATAGACGCCGTTCCGGCCCAGTCCGACAACGCCAACTCGGCCGCGATGTGCCCGCCGGCGGAGTGCCCGGCCGCTACCAGCCCAGCGCCGCCCCGGCCCGACGCCGCTGCGTGGGCCAGAATGGCGGGAACGGCGGCGCGTGTTGCCTGCACCAATGCAGGGAGGGTCACGTCAGGGCACAACGGATAGTTGACCATCGCCACGTCAATGCCTTGCTGGGCGAGGGTTGGGGCAAAGAAGCGGAACAGCGACTTGTCGCGGGATTGCCAGTATCCCGCATGGAACCAGGCCAGAGTGCCGCGCCAGGGGACCTGGCCCTGCACGACGTCGAAGGTCTGCCGGGGGTGCGGGCCGTAACGCAGGTCTGCTGCGGTCGGCGCGACGGCATCGCTTTCCCGTTGGTAGTCTTCCATCAGCGCCGGGAAGTGCGGATGCATCTGCCCGGTCAGATACTCGGCCGTCACGTCCATGCCGGTCATACCGCCACGGCGAAGCCGGCCATCTGCGCGTAGCCGCCCACGATGCCGGCCAACTCCGCCTGCGTCGCAACGTCGTGCACGCTGGTGAAGCCGTCCGGGGCGCGAGAGGCCACCAGGTCCACCACGCGCTCTGGCCCGCCGATGCGGTTCGACCGCACGATGTCGGCCGTCGCCGGCCGTCGCTGGGCGTCGTAGGCCGCCAGCGCCGCAGGCACGTCGCCGCCGGCCAGCAGGTCCGCCAGGCAGCGGGCGTCCAGGATGGCCTGGGACGCTCCGTTGGAGCCGACGGGATACATCGGGTGCGCGGCGTCGCCCAGCAGGGTCACACGGCCTTGGGTCCACCAGGGCAGCGGGTCGCGGTCGGCCATAGGATACTCGTAGATTTCGGGGGACGCCCGGATGATCGCGGATGCGTCTATGAAGGGCAGGCGCAAGCGTTCCGCCATGGGGCGGACGTCCTCGTAACGGCCCAGGCGGGACCAGCTTTCCCGTGCGGGCAGGGGCGTGCCGGGGGCGGTGATGCGGGCGTAGATGACCCAGTTGGTCAGGCGCGTATCCGGCGCGGCGCCGGGTCCGATGGGATACAGCACCAGCTTGGCTGCGGCATCCCCGGCTACGATCATGCTATCCCCGCCGTCGAACTCCGGCCAGTCCACGGCGCCGCGCCACATGGCGATGCCGTTCCAGCGCATTCCGCCGTCGTCAGGGTGCAACGCCGCCCACACTGCCGAGTGAATGCCGTCTGCGCCGACCAGCGCGGCCCCGGCTGCTTCCTGCACCGTCCCGTCCGCGCCTTGGAACCGGGCGATGACGTCAGTCCCGTCCTGGGCGTAGCTGGCCAGGCGTTGCCCGGTCCGCAGCGCAGCCGGGCCAAGCCGCTCGGTTGCTGCTTCCCACAGCACCGCTTGCAGGCGACCACGGTGGATTGAGTATTGAGGCGCGTCGTGCCCGGCGTGCAGCCCGCGCGGCTCGGTCCAGATAGGCTGGCCCAGGTGGTTGGCATAGGTCAGCTTCCGGGTGCGTATGGCCACAGCGTCCAGCCGGGGCAGCAGGCCCAGGGCGGCCAGCTCGCGGATCGAGTGCGGCAGGGCGTTGATGCCCACACCCAAGGGCCGGACCTGCTGAACCGCCTCGAACACCGTGCACGGGATGCCGCGCTCGTGCAGCATCAGCGCCAGCGTCAGGCCGCCGATGCCGCCGCCAGCGATCAGGATGGGCCGGGGCATGGCGTCAGGCGCCGCCGGGCAGGTAGCGGGCGGCGGGCCAGGCGTCGGGCGGCAGGAAGTTGACCCCATGCGCGGCGGAGCGGCGAACGACTTCCTCCGGCTCGCGCAGGCCGTCGAGTTGCGTGAACAGGTCATACAGCCGCCGCGCCGGGGCAACCCAGAACAGGGCGCGGGTCGGGACGCCGCCGCGGTTGAAGATGCCGTGCCTGGACCCCATCGGCAGCCGGACCAGGTCGCCTGCGGCGGCTGTCAGGTCCTCGCCGTCCAGCCAAAGGTCGAAGGCGCCGTCGAGCACGCGGATGAACTCGTCCTGGTCGGAATGGACGTGCGGCGGCACGAAGGTGCCGGGCGGGAACAGGGTGTCGAAGGCGAAGGACGCATCGGACAACTGCACGGGCTTGTAGGTTTGGCCCATCACGTCCCACACGACGCCGTCGAGGCTGGCGCCACTGCGGGTGATGCCGGTTCCAGGGTCCATGCCGTTTCCTCCTACTGGCCGGTCTGGCCGGTGCGCCGGGGCAGCATCGTCCCGGTGACGGGCAGGCTCAAGGGGGTGTCCGCGGTGCTGAGCTGGTTCGACACTTGAAACTGGATCACCTCCGGCATCGCCAGCCCATGCCTGCCAGCACGGCGACGATAGTGCCGGCCCGGTGTGGCAGCTCGGCGGCGCTGGGACGTTTCGCGGCATCAGCCAGGGAAGAAAAATGGGACCAGCTTGTGCGGACATCAGGCCGCACCGGATGGCGTTCACGGCCTGACCTGTTATCGTTGGTCCATGCAAACCCATCCTGCCCCCGGCCGCTGATGCGCGGCGCTTTCCCATTCTCCGCCATCGTCGGCCAGGACGAGATGAAGCAGGCGTTGTTGATCGCCGCCGCCGACCCGGCGATTGGCGGCGTGCTGGTGTTCGGTGACCGCGGCACCGGCAAGAGCACCGCCGTGCGTGCGCTCGCGGCGCTGCTGCCGCCGATGCGGGCGGTGCAGGGCTGCCGCTACCATTGCGACCCGGATCGCCCGTCCACCTGGTGCGAGGACTGCGCAGCCCGCCCGGACCATCCTGCGCATGATGTGCCGGTGCCGGTCGTGGACCTGCCGCTGGGCGCAACGGAGGACCGGGTGGTGGGCGCCCTGGACCTGGAGCGCGCGCTGACCCGTGGGGAGAAGGCGTTCGAGCCGGGGTTGCTGGCGCGGGCCAACCGGGGCTTCCTTTATATAGACGAGGTCAACCTGCTGGAGGACCACCTGGTGGACCTGCTGATAGACGTGGCGGCGTCAGGCGAGAACGTGGTCGAGCGGGAGGGCCTGAGCGTGCGCCACCCCGCTCGCTTCGCGCTGGTGGGCAGCGGCAACCCGGAGGAGGGAGAACTGCGGCCGCAGTTGCTGGATCGGTTCGGACTTTCGGTGGAGGTGCGGACGCCGGACGACGTGCCCGCCCGGATTGCCATCGTGCGCCGGCGGGACAGCTTCGACCGGGATCGGGCGGCCTTCCTGGTGGAGTGGGCTGGCGCCGAGGCCGAAGTGCGCGACAGCATCCTGGCCGCGCGCGACCGGCTGCCCGGCGTGGCGGTGGACGATGCAATCCTGGAGCAGGCAACCCGGCTGTGCATGTCGCTCGGCACCGACGGGCTGCGGGCGGAGTTGACGCTGTTGCGGGCTGCACGGGCGCTGGCGGCGTTGGACGGGGCGGAGGCCGTTGAGACGCGGCACCTGCTGCGCGTCGCTCCGAGCGCCCTGCGGCACCGCCTGCGTCGTGACCCGCTGGATGACTCCGGCAGCACCACCCGTGTGGCGCGCGCCATGGCGGAGCAATTCGGCGCGTGATGGAGGGGGTTGCCGTCCAGCTGCCCCTTCTCCCTCTTCCTTTGGGAGAGGATCAGGGTGAGGGGGCCTTGGCCGCGGCGCGGAGCACGACAGGTTCGGTCAGCAAGCAAGGCGTTGTGACCGAGGCCATTCCCTCAGGTTTTCCTCAGCCTAGTCCGCTTACCGACGGGAAAGAAGCACCTTCCTCCTGGCAGGACGCCATCCATGCTGCGGCGTTGCTGGCCGTGGATCCCCTCGGATGCGGCGGTGCGTGTGTCCGGGCCGGGCATGGCCCGGTAAGAACACGCTGGCTTGCGTTGCTACGAGGATTGCTGCCGGATGGCACACCTTGGCGCAAGGTGCCCCTGAACATCGCCGATGTCCGCCTGCTAGGTGGCCTGGACTTGGCAGCGACCCTGGAGGCAGGCCGGCCCGTGGCAGAGCAGGGCTTGCTCGCGGAGGCGTCCGGCGGTGTCCTAATACTGCCAATGGCGGAGCGCGTGCTGGCCGGGTTAGCTGGGCGGCTCGCCTTGGCGCTGGATGCAGGTACGGTCGCGCTTGTGGCTCTGGATGAGGGCGCGGCAGAGGACGAACGTGCGCCGCCCGCGCTGTTGGACCGGCTGGTGTTTCACGTGAAACTATCTGAGGTCGGCGCTCGGGAGCAGGACGGAGGCTTGCCGCCTCCCGAACAGATTGCCGCCGCCCGTTTGCAGCTTCCGGCAGTGAGGGCCGGAAAGGCCGCAATAGTGGCCTTGTGCAACACTGCGGCGGCGCTGGGCGTGGAGTCTGTCCGTGCCCCCTTGCTTGCTCTGCATGCCGCCCGGGCTGCGGCTGCGCTAGCTGGGCGGGACGAGGTAACCGCGGAGGACGCGATCCTAGCCTGTCGCCTTGTGTTGGCGCCACGGGCGACGACGCTGCCAATTCAGGACGCGGCGCCGGGCACGCCCGAGGAGGTGCCGGATGCTGCCACAATAGACCAGCCTAAGCCGGATGCCAGCGCAAGCGATAGGGATGACGAGGATGCCGCCCCTGGGGCGCTGAGCGACGTACTGTTGCAAGCTGCCGCTGCCGCGATCCCGTCAGGGCTGCTCGCCATGCTGCAGGCTCGCGCCCAAAGACAGGTGCCCCGGACAGCCGGCGTATCTGGCGCATTCCAGGCGGGCCGGCGTGGACGCCCCGCTGGCATCCGAGCCGGCGATCCACGCGGCGCGGAGCGGCTGAACCTAGTCGAAACTCTGCGCGCCGCCGCCCCGTGGCAGCGTATCCGGGGAGCAACGGGCGGCCGCATGCAAATCCGCCGGGCAGACTTCCGCGTAACCCGTTGCGTGCAGCGTGCGGAGACGACGACGATCTTCGTCGTGGACGCGTCCGGCAGCAGCGCCCTGAACCGGCTAGCTGAAGCAAAGGGTGCGGTCGAGCTGTTGCTGGCCGAATGCTATGTCCGGCGCGATCGGGTGGCGGTGCTGGCCTTCCGTGGCGCTGGTGCACAGTTGCTTCTCCCGCCGACGCGCTCCCTAGTCCGGGCCAAGCGCGGCCTGGCAGCATTGCCCGGCGGTGGCGGCACGCCGCTGGCGGCTGGGCTGGATGCGGGCTTGCTGCTGGCGGACGCAGTGCTGCGCCGGGGTGGCACGCCAAGCCTGGTGCTGCTGACGGACGGGCGCGGCAACGTGGCTCGGGACGGCCGCGGTGGGCGGGAGCGGGCCGAGGCGGACGCATTTCAGGCTGCCCGCGCCATTCGGCTGGCCGGGGTAGCGACCCTGCTGGTGGACACGTCGCCGCGCCCAGCGCCTGCTGCGCGCAAGCTGGCCGAAGCCATGGCTGCCCGCTACCTGCCGCTGCCATATGCAAATGCTGCGGCGTTGTCGGCAGCCATCAGCCGGGCAGGGCGAGGATGACGCCGATCCTCCTCCCTCTTCCGCTGGAAGAGGCACTGTCACCTTTATGAGCCGGCCCGGCGCAGATTGGCCGAACCGAGCCGCTAGCCGCACCGTCCGCGCCGCTGGTCTGGAGTGGCACGTCCAAGTTGCGGGTAACGGTCCCGTGCTGCTGCTCATTCACGGCACCGGCGCTGCGACGCACTCCTGGCGCGGGCTGTTGCCGCTGCTGGCCCAGCATTTCACCGTCGTCGTGCCGGACCTGCCGGGCCATGGCTTCACCCAGGCCCCGGCAGCGGCACGGTTGTCCCTGCCGGGGATGGCACATTCGCTACGTGGGTTGCTGACGATGATGAACCTGCGGCCGGTGGCGGCTGTGGGCCATTCGGCCGGGGCGGCGGTCCTGGCACGCATGGCGCTGGACGGGACCCTGGCGCTGCGTGCCCTGGTCAGCCTGAATGGCGCCTTCATCCCTCTGCAGGGCGTAGCGGGGCAAATCTTTTCCCCCCTCGCGCGGGTGCTTGTGGGGCTGCCTGGGCTGCCGCAGGTGTTTGCCTGGCGGGCGCGGAACCCGGCTGTCGTGGAGCAACTCCTGACTGCCACGGGCTCCACCCTGGATGCCGAAGGAGTGCGCTGGTATGGCGAAGTGGTGCGCCGCCCAGACCACGCCGCATCCGCCTTGGGCATGATGGCGCACTGGGATCTGCGCCCCTTGTTGTCCGATCTGCCGCGCCTGGGCGCACCATTGCTGCTGATCACCGGAGAAGGGGACCGTACGGTGCCGCCGTCGCAATCCGCCGATGTGCAGGCTCTGGTGCCCGGCGCTGCCCTGGCAACCCTCCCCGGCCTGGGCCACCTCGCGCATGAGGAGCGCCCGGCGGAAGTCGCCGCCCTGATCGAGGATTTCGCGCGCCAGCACGGGGTGCTGCCCTGAGCGCCTGGGTCGCCAGCGGCAGGGTGTTGGACCTGATCCTGCTGGGCATGGCGCTTGAAGGGGCGTCGCTGACCCTGCTGTTCCGCAAGCGGGGCCAAGGGGTGCCGCCAGGGGCGCTGTGGCCCAATCTGCTGTCTGGCATGTGCTTGCTGCTGGCGATGCGTGCCGGACTGGCTGAAGCCTGGTGGGGCTGGGTGTCGTTGCCGCTGCTGGGTGCGCTCGCCTTCCACGTTGCAGACCTCCGCCGCCTGTGGCGCGCCGCTCCTGCTCCGCCCTCCCAGTAAAGCAGGCTGGGATAAGGTGGGTTGTCGCAGCCGAAGACATGCTGCCTGACTGCGGCCAGGGCTATATTTGCCTGTCCTCAACGCGCCCCTGACAACGCGGCCTTAAAAGAAAGTAGGACATCACCGATCCGGGGCTGGTCCTGGGTGTCAACCCTTGGCTACAGTTGTGCCTACATGTCAGAAACGCTAGACAGGGTTCTTACCGCACCGGCGATAAGCCCCCGCCCCCGTGCTCACAGTTTCTGCGATGTGGGAGGTAGCTTGCGCCTGGCGCCGATTACCCCAGTCCTCCGCTTCGGCGACGGTTCGCACTTCAACGGCACCGGTGATGGCTATGCCATGCGAGAGGAGACTGCTTGCCTCAATCCGCTGGACGTTGCCGGCGATGTCCGCCGCATTGCTCACGGCGGTGCCTCCCGCCGCCATTGGTGCATCCACCCCGGCGCCGGGCTGCCGGCCATGCCGTTCCCCGCAAACATCCTCGATCAGATGGTGCCGGATGCAGACTCCGCTTCAGCCGATGACCTGGGATAACGCGCACCTGCTGACCGACCTGGCGGATTGCCGGGCCATGCTTCGCGGCGGGTCGCGTACCTTCCATGCTGCGGCGCGCGTGCTGCCGCGCCGGGTGCATCGCCCTGCGACGGCAGTGTATGCGTTTTGCCGCGTGGCGGACGACTTGATTGATGGGGGCGGTGGCCAGGCGGCCTTGCACCACCTGCAAGCCAGGCTGGACGGCATTTACGCCGGCCGTCCCGCGCCAGTGCCAGCCGACCGGGCATTGGCTGTCGTCGTGGCGCGGCATGCTATCCCGCGGGCGCTGTTGGATGCGTTGCTGGAGGGATTCGCCTGGGACGCCGCCGGGCGGCGCTACGACACGCTGGAAGATCTGTATGCCTATGCCGCCCGGGTCGCCGGCACAGTCGGCGCGATCATGGCGCTGCTGATGGGCGAGCGCTCGCCGGCCGGCGTCGCCAGGGCGTGCGACCTGGGTGTTGCCATGCAGCTCAGCAACATCGCGCGGGACGTTGGAGAAGATGCGCGGGCCGGACGGCTTTATCTGCCGCTGGCTTGGCTGCGCGAGGCCGGCGTGGACCCGGATATCTGGATGGAGGCACCAGCGTTCTCGTCTACCCTCGGACACGTGATAGCTCGGCTGCTTGCGACGGCGGGGTCGCTGTATGCGCGGGCGGATGCGGGGATCGCCGGCCTGCCGCTGGACTGCCGCCCCGGCATCGGCGCGGCGCGGCGCCTATATGCGGAAATCGGGTCAGAGGTGGCGCGCGAAGGCCATGACAGCGTGACGCGCCGGGCGGTGGTTCCGGGCCGGCGCAAGCTGGCGCTGCTGGCGCGCAGCACGGCAGCGGCCTTTCGGCCCGGCGCCGCAGACCAGCGTCCGACGGTGACGGCGGCGCAGTTCCTGGTGGACATCGTAGCCGCGACGCCATGCCCAGCGGCAGGGGCGCGTTGGCCGGCGCTGGACGACCGGGTGGCGTGGCTGTGCGCGATGTGGAGCGCGCTGGACCAGCGGCAGGCGGTGGGGCGGCGGGCATAGCCAGGAAGGCGGCATGCAGGGCCAAGTGATTGGTGGTAGTTCCCCGGCAGTGGCTCGGTGACGTAGGGCCGTTCCCGCCGCCGCGTCCGCGCCCCAGGTTGCACTTCTTGCATTGCCGCGGCATGTGTCCGGTAGCCGCTTGGGCTGATGGCCAGGATGGGTTTGGAAGAACGGCGGATGCGCTGCAAGTGCCGGGAAGCCAGGGTTGCATTGGGGCTGTCGTGGGTTGCCCAGGCGCACAGACCGCAGGTGCTGGCCTGATGGCTGCCCCGATCCACAGCCTTTCCGTGCCAAAGGCCATGCAGCCGGCCTACGACGCCGTTACCGCGCTGACCGATGCCGTTTGCGCCGCGTACCTGAACGATGGGTATCGCGACCTCGCCCACGCCATGACCGCCGCACTGTGCCGCAAGCGGCCCAGTCCGCTCGCCTCCGGCCAACCGCGGACCTGGGCATGCGGAGTCATATATGAACTGGGCCAGCTCAATTTCCTGTCTGATCCGTCACTCCCGCCGGCCATGACCACCAAGGAGCTATGCACCGCTTTTGGCGTGGGCGTCAGCACGGCGCAGGCCAAGGCCGCCGTCATCCGCACCGCCCTGGGCACGAACCGCATGGACCTCGCCTGGGTGCTGCCCAGCCTGGCAGCAAAGAACCCAATGGTCTGGATTGCGGAGGTGGACGGCTTCCTGGTGGACTTGCGGAACATGCCGCGCGAGGTGCAGGAGATCGCGTTCGAGAAAGGGATTATTCCGTATATCCTGGCGGATTAGGAATAGGACCGCATTGCAGGGCCTACCAGCATCAGGACACAGCAAGAGGGGAAGCGTCCCCAACCAGGAGCAAACAAATGGTCGCCCAATGGGAGTGGATGATCCTCCTGCTTCTCGTGCTGGCCCTGCTGGTCGTAGAACTGCTCCGCACCCGCCGCGCCATACGCCGGGCGGGAGACAAGCCGAAGGCGCCGCTACCCGCCCCACCGGCGCGGGATGCGGAACGGTAGCATCGCCTGCACCCAAGGCGCCCGGAACCGGTCCAGGTTCAGGCTCTCATGCACGGCCGTCAGCCGCTCCCCGAACAGCGCCGTATCCACCACGCTGCGGTTGTAGAACGGTGCATCCTCCAGGGTCTGCCGCACCGCCGGTGTTGCCCCGGCGTCCGCCCGGGTCGGTCGTGCAACGCCCCACATGGTGCGCGGGAGCGCGGCCGGCGGCGGCGGCTCCACCTCCTCTACCAGCCCTGCCCGGTTGATCTGCAACGCCAGCGACTGCTCCCCACCGACCCGGCGCTGCGCGTTATACAGGATCGCCGCACCGTCCCGCGTTGGCGCCCGGCACCAGTCCCATTGCACGAAATCCGACTCCAGCGGCGCATCGCCGTCGTTGGTGTCGAGGTATCCCGGCCCCGACCAGCGCAAAGCCGGATGGCTCAGCTCCACCTCCACCCGCGACGCCGGCGCGATCGGTGACCAGCGGTGCCGCCCGGCACCGTCCAGCAGGAACTGCCGCCCCGTCAACGCGCCTGGCCGCACCCGCACCGTCCCGCGCAGGCGGGAGGGCAGCGGCGCCGTCACCTCTTCAATGCCAATGGTCAGCACCTCCCCGTCCCAGTCCAGCCGGCTCGGCCCGATGGCCAGATGCCGGGGGCCGCGGTCCAGGGCGCCACGCCCGCGCTCTGTCATCGCCCAGCGGCGCGGGCGGCCATACAGCGCGACGTTCAGGCAGCAATGGTGCGTGGGGTCGCCACCGCCACCCCGGCGGGCCCAGGCATAAAACGGTGAGAACACGCTGCCGATGAAGGCAATCAGCGTGATGCCGTGCCGCCCGTCGTCGCTGAGCGCGTCCACGTACCACCAGGCATAGCCGCCGGGCGGGACAGGCGCGTCGAAGCGAGGTCCTGCACCAGGCTCTCCGCCGCCAGCCCGCCCGATAGCGCCGCCATCGGCACCCCCGCGCCCGGATGCGTCCCGCCCCCTGCCAGATACAGCCCCGGCA
The DNA here is from genome assembly GCA_964242295.1 of uncultured Acetobacteraceae bacterium. GTDB lineage: Bacteria > Pseudomonadota > Alphaproteobacteria > Acetobacterales > Acetobacteraceae > DASWOJ01. The sequence goes on from CAXTDP010000051.1 coordinate 12,646, forward strand.
CCCGCGTCCGCGATCCCGGGCGCTTGAACGTCGCCGTCGCCCCGTGCACCGCCGGGCCATACAGCGCCCCTCCCGTTCCAGGGAACAGGCTGTGGAACTCCGCCGGGCCGGTCGTCACCGCCTGCACGTCCGTCAGCCGCAAGCCGGCCTGCGTCAGATGGGAAAATGTCCGGTCCCGGCATTGGGCGATCTCCGTCTCCGTAAGGGGGCGCGTGTCCCCGGTGGCTGGCGCATTGACCAGGATCAGCAGCCGTTCCGGCCCATCCGACCCGGCGCAGTCATCGTCGCGGTCCCCCGCGCAAACGTAGGTGGTGGGCTGGACGGGCAGGCCGCCCTGGCGCAGCGCCGCGAACTCCGCGGCGTAGTCGCCCGAGAAGAACACGGTGTGCCGGTGCAGCGGAAAGCCCTCCGCCCGCGCCACTGTCGCCCAGGTCAGCGCCGACAGCGACCGCTCGGCAGGCGGCAGCGGTGGCACGGCGCCTCGGGCCGCGGTGCCCAGCAGTCCCGCGGACAGGGCGGCGGGATCGGCGTTGACGATGATGGCGCTGCCCTCGATCTGCTCGCCGTCGCGCAGGCGCACCCCGGCGGCCCGGCCCCGGCTGACCAGCACTTCAGCCACATCGGCGCCCATCCGTACCGTGACCCCCCGCGCCGCTGCGAGCGTTGCCAAGGCGGCGGCGACCCGGTGCATGCCGCCTTCCACCATCCAGACGCCTTCCCGCTCGACGTGCGTGACCAGCATCAGCGTCGCAGGCGCCAGAAAGGGGGAACTGCCGCAATAGGTGGCATAGCGGCCGAACAACTGCCGCAACCGCGGGTCCGCAAAGTGCTGCGACAGCGCCGACCACAGCGTGTCGAAGGGCCGGATGCGCCACATCTCGGCAAGCCCGGCGCTCCGCACCAGCCCCGCCATCGTCGGCCGCTGCCCGCGGATGAACGGCGCCTCCAGCGTCGCATAGATCGCTCGGGCCTGGGCGGTGAAGGCACGGAAGCCCGCGGCCTCCTTCGCGCCGGCAAAGGCTTGGACCGCACCCGCCGTGCGCTCCATGTCGGCGAACAGGTCCAGCCGGCTTCCGTCGGGCCAGGCATGCCGGGCCAGGATGGCGGCGGGGCGCAGGGTAAGATGGTCTTCCAATCGCGTCCCGGCGGCGGCGAACACCGCATCCAGCACCCAGCGCATCGTGAGCACCGTCGGCCCGGCATCCAGCCGCCGGCCCGCGACCTTCACCTCCCGCATCTTGCCGCCGGGCGCCCCGGCGCGGTCCAGCAAAGTCACGTCCAGCCCGCGGCACGCCAGTCCCAGCGCCGCCACCAGACCGCCGATCCCCGCCCCTACCACGACAACCCGGTCCGCCATCGGCCCCTCAACGATTGTGCTTGACGTGTCTGTCAAGAACGCCTGACAGTATTGAATGACAAGCTAGCCTGACACAAGGCCGGAGTAGGGAGCAAGCTGATGGACGTCATGGGCCGGATCGAGCGTTCACTATATGCAGCCATTGGCCGCGCCGACGTCGAGGGCTGTCCACCTGGCCTGGGTGCCGCCATGCGGCACAGCGTCTTCCCGCGCGGTGCCCGCATCCGTCCCCGCCTGTGCCTGGCCGTTGCCGCCGCCTGCGGCGAGGACCGTCCGGCCGTCACCGACGCCGCGGCCGCCAGCATCGAGCTGCTGCACTGCGCGTCCCTCGTCCATGACGACCTGCCCTGCTTCGACGACGCCGCGACCCGACGCGGACGCCCGACCGTGCACCGCCAGTTCGGCACGCCCTTGGCCGTGCTGGCCGGCGATGCGCTGATCGTGCTGGCGTTCCAAACCCTGGCCCATGGCGCGGCGTCCGCGCCGGAGCGGCTGGTGCCGCTTGTGTTGACGGTCAGCCGCTCGGTCGGCGTGCCGTTCGGCATCGTGGCCGGGCAGGCCTGGGAGTGCGAGCCAGCGGCAGACCTGTCGCTGTATCAGCAGGAGAAGACCGGCGCCCTGTTTGCCGCCGCCACCGTCGCCGGCGCCGCTGCCGCCGGCGCGGAGCATGAGCCATGGCGGGCCCTGGGCATGAAGCTGGGGGAAGCGTTCCAGGTCGCCGACGACATCCTGGACGCCGCCGGCGATGCGGCACGGATCGGCAAGCCCGTGGGCCAGGACACCGCGCTGGACCGTCCCAGCGCCGTGCGCCGGCATGGGCTGGACGGCGCGATAGACCTGCTGGAGTCGCTGGCGGCGGAGGCTGTGGCCGCCGTCCCTGCCTGCCCCGGCGCCGGGCCGCTGCGCAGCCACATCTTGTCGGAAACCCGCCGCCTGCTGCCGGCAGAACTGGCGCGGCACGCGGCTTGAGGGCTGCCTTGTCCGTCCGGCTGCACCTGATGCGGACAGCAAACGCCGTCATTGCGAGCCGCTTGCGGCGCGGCGATCCAGGAGCGGCAAGGGCTGTCCGGTCTACCCCAGGAGTGCTGCGCCGGGGCAGTGGCTCACGATGAGGGCGTCGAGCGAAGGCGCCCGCATGGCTGGCGTCGTTCCGTCGGCGCCCACTGCCTGGGATCACTTGCTGGGCGTCCGTGACCGCCTGGTCGCCAGCCCGCGCTTCCGCGCCTGGGCTGTTGCAACACCCTTCACCCGTCCCATCGCCCGGCAGCGCACGCGGGCGCTGTTCGACCTGTGCGCCGGGTTCGTTTACTCGCAAGTCCTATATGCCTGCGTCGAACTGCATTTGTTCGACATCCTGGCGGAAGGCCCGCAGCCGCTGCCGCTCCTCGCCGCCCGCCTGGGCCTGCCGCCGCCCGGCGCCGAGC
>CAXTDP010000052.1:0-15421 GCA_964242295.1 uncultured Acetobacteraceae bacterium
TGGATCCTTCCTCCACTGGTGAACCGCGCCGTTGGGGCGCACTGAATTTTTCAGGCTAGGTGCTGGCCCGGCATGGCTAGGCAGGCAGGTGAAGTTGCCAGTATTACGGACAACCTCACCTGAACCAGCAGCCAAACCGTGCAGGAAGGTGGGAATTACGTTCGGGAAGCCGAAGGCGTCATGCAATCACTCGCATGAGCAGCGCAATACCCGCATGCGCGGCGGCAATGGCACACAACAGCATGTTCCGCATCTCCGCCCCCTGTGACGCAAGCCAATTACGCGCTCCTCAACTCTGAACGGGCTACCAAGGTTTCAAGCCCGGGTCGCCGCTTGGCTCCGGTTTCGCAGTGCCATGGAGTCCAACCGCGATCCGTAAATGACGCCTGAGATGGATCGGTGGATGCGGCCACGCCGCTGGCCGACGCTTCCCACCCGTTCATCTCTGGCGTTGGCTGCAGGACTGCCCTCATGCAGCAGCGCTGTCCGCTTCCCCGTCCGGCAATCAAAGGGTCCGCCTTGCCGTCAGTGGCTCGCAAGTTGTCGGACACAACGAGCGTGCCCGGGTATGCTTGGTTTGCCGGACAGCTAATCGGCGCGCTTTTCCTGACCGCCAGCAATTAGTTCCTTGATCCGGCTGGCGAGTGCCTCCATCGCAAACGGCTTGGTCAGCACGTGCATGCCAGGGTCGAGATGGCCGTTGCCGACCACGGCATTCTCCGCATAGCCGGTGATGAACAGCACTTTCAGAGCTGGCCGCACCGCACGTCCCGCGTCCGCCACCTGCCGGCCGTTCATGCCGCCAGGCAGGCCCACGTCCGTCACCAGCAAGTCGATCCGCACGTCGGATCGCAGCACCTTCAGCCCGGCAGGGCCGTCTGCCGCCTCGATGGCGGTGTAGCCCAGGTCCTCCAGCACCTCCGTGACCAGCATCCGCACTGTCGGCTCGTCGTCCACCACCAGCACCGTTTCGCCCTGCCCGGCGCGCGGCGCCCCGGCCAGCTCGGTGTCCGCATCCTCGCTGGCCGTCTGGCCATGGTGCCGGGGTAAGTACAGGCACACCATCGTGCCCTGGCCCGCCTCGGAGTAGATGCGCGCCTGCCCGCCCGACTGTTGCACGAAGCCGTAGATCATCGACAAGCCAAGGCCGGTGCCCATTCCGATCGGCTTGGTGGTGAAGAACGGGTCGAACGCCCGGCGGATCACCTCTGGTGTCATACCGGTCCCGGTGTCGCTGACGCACAGCGTCACATACTGCCCAGGCGGCAAGTCGCGCTCGCGTGCCGCCCGCGCGTCCAGCCACTTGTTGCCGGTCTCGATTGTCAGCCGCCCGCCGTCCGGCATCGCGTCACGGGCGTTGATGCACAGGTTCAGCAGCGCGTTCTCAAGCTGGTTCGGGTCAACCAGCGTCGTCCACAGCCCGCCGGCCCCGACGATCTCGACCACGACCTGCGGTCCTACCGTGCGGCGGATCAGCTCCTCCATGCCCGCCACCAGCCGGTTCACGTCCGTGGGCTTGGGATCAAGCGTCTGCCGGCGGGTGAAGGCCAGCAGCCGGTGCGTCAGCGCCGCCGCGCGCTTGGACGCACCCTGGGCCGCGACAAGGTAGCGGTCCAGGTCGCCGATCCGGCCCTGCGCCACCCGGGTTTGCAACAGCTCCAGGCTACCCGAGATGCCGGCCAGCAGGTTGTTGAAGTCGTGCGCCAGCCCGCCCGTGAGCTGGCCCACCGCCTCCATCTTCTGCGACTGGCGCAGCTTGTCCTGGGCCTCGGCAAGCTCAGCTTGCTCAAGCAGCCGTCTGGTCACGTCGGTCACGAACTGGTAGCAGCCGACGCGCTTCCCCTGGTCGTCCCGCAGGGTCCGGAACTTGATCTCGTAGTAGGGCCGGACGCGATCCGGATCGCCGTAGTCCTCGACAATCGTAATCTCTTCGCCGGCAAGGCCACGGCTCCAACCAGCTCTAACCTCGGCTTGGTGCTCAGGCTGGTCAGCCAGGAGGCCGAGCATGTTGTCGCCGACCTTGGGTCGCACGCCGTAGATGCGCTCGAACTCGTCGGCGTTCGCCTGGTTGATGGCGAGGATATTGTAGTCGAGGTCGCTGACCATGATCATGACGTCCGTGGTCTCGACGATCTTGGCCAGCAGGTTGCGCTCGGCGGTGCGCTCCTGGACTCTGAGCTCCAGCGAGGCAGTGAGCACGCGCAGTTCCCGCTCTGCCGAAAGCCGCGCGACGGCCGTTCGCGTCCGTTCCGCCACTTCGCGCACGAAGGCCAGCTCGTCAGCCGGCCATTCGCGCGCGGTCGCGTGGTTGAGGTACAGCAGCGCCACGAGGCCGCCCTGCTCGGTCACCGGCATGTTGACGACTGCCCGGGCGCTGATCGCCTTCAGCGCATCCGAGGTCGCAGCCGTGCGCGGGTCTGTCTCGGCGTCGGCGAACACCACCGTCTCGCCCCGCCTGAGGTCCTCGATGTAGGACCCATAGTCGCGGAAACGGAGCAGGCCTGCGAGGCTCTGGATGCCCGGCGCGTTCCAGTCCCGTTCGATGGCGATGGTTTCGGCGACGGTGTCCACGGTCCCGTAGCCGGCCCGGCTGACGCCAAGCGCACGGCCCAGGATTTCGGCCGCGGCGAAGGAAAGGTCGGCCGGGTCGTCGAGGTTGCGGATGCGGTCGCCGAGCTCGACCAGCGCCAGCCGGCGGTCCTCGATCCGCTTGCGCGCGGTGACCTCCAAGAAGAACACGGCGAAGCGCTCCGCTTCCAGCCGGAACGTGCGCCCCTCGTACCAGCGGCCGAAGGCGCCGATCTGCCGCGTGAAGGTCGCGGGCTCGCCCGTCTCGACCACGCGGGCGAACTCGTCCACCCACTCGGCTTCGATACCGGGGATGATCTCGCGGACCGTGCGGCCCACTGCCGCCTCGCGCGGGATGCCGACCATCTCCTCCCAAGCCGGGTTCACGTCGAGGTAGCGCCAGTCCGCGGCCACTCCGTCCGCGCCGCGGACCAACTCGCCGAGGATCAGGCCCTCGTGCAAGCGCTCGAACAGGCCCCGCCAGCGTACCTCGCTGTCGCGCACTGCCTCCTCGGCATCGCGCATCGCAGTGATGTCGCGCGACACGGACAGCAGCCTCTCCGGCCGGCCATCCATCCCCATGATGGGCGTGACCCGCACGTCCCAATACCGGAGATTGCCGGCCATCGTGTCGGCAGGCCCCTGGAAGTGCCCGGTGCCCCCGGCCTGAGCCGCCGCCACCGCGGCTCTGGCGTCAGCATTGCCCTGACCCTGCCAGAAATCAGTCCAGGGGCAGCCGCGGATGGCATTGAAGTCGCCCACCTCCATCACGCGCTGGCCGCCCTCGCTCATGAAGACGAGCTTGGCGTCGAGGTCGAGCACCTTGATGCAGTCGTCCGACGCGGCAAGGACGCTGCGCAGGAACTCCGCATCAGCCCGCTGCTTCTCCACAGCGTCTCGCTGCACCGTCCGGTCGCGCAGAATCTTGACGAAGCCCTGCGCTGCCCCGGCCCCGTCCCGCAATGGCGTCGTCTCGCCGCTGGCCCAAAAGCGGGAGCCATCCTTCCGTTGGTGCCACCGCTCGTTGGTACTGCGCCCGTCGCGCAGGGCCGACTGCATCTCGGCCTGGGGGATGCCTGCTTGATGGTCCTCCGGCGTGAAGAACGCCCCCGTGGTGTGGCCCAGCATCTCCGCCTCGGTCCAGCCGAGGATGCGCCGGGCACCCTCGTTCCACAGCTTCACCAGCCCGTCGAGGTCCGTCGCGACGATCGCGTAGTCGCCGGCGCTGTCCAGGAGCAAGCGCAGCCGTTCGTCACCCTGCCGAGCTGCCCGATCTGCGGCAGCCAACTCCCAGCGAAGCTGCTCCACCTCGGCCTCCAAAGCCTTCTCCCGGTCGCCCGGGACAGACGCATTAAGGCTCATGGCGAGTTGTCTCTGCCTGGCTGCGGTGCAGGGATGGTGCCGGGGAGCGAGGCTCTTTCTCCTCCAGCAGTCGAAGCCCCGTCCGGATAACCTCGCTGGCGCTGCCGTAACGGCCGGATGCGGCTTTTTCGTTGACGAAGGACGCCAGCTCGGCAGTGAGGGAGACATTCATGGGGACGCGCTTCGGCATGTTCTGGCGTGCCACAACCAATTGTTTAGTGCCAGGGTGTGGCACAGAAGAAAATGTCAACTCCCCGTCATGAAGGTCCGTTTCGAAGCGGATGCAGTCCTATTGGCCAAAAAATGTATGATCCTGATTAACGCCAGGCCGTCCGGGCCTTGCCGGGCCTGCTGTCTGGGTGGGTTCGGATACCGTTGGCGACTTCGCCCAACCCGGGGTAGGCTCGGAATCCGCGGTCACTGGGCCTATTGCGACGAGATACCCTCAGTGATCAAAGGTCGCGAGCAGCGCAACAATCGCGGACGGAGAGTAGGGCTTCGTCACAACAACAGCGTCGGGATTTGCCGCCTTGGCCTCCGCTTCGGTGACGTAGCCCGATGTGACCACGACCGGCGTCGTGCTCCGATGCTCTCGCATCCAGGCGGCAAGACCAATCCCGTCAACCCTGCCGGGCATTCGCACGTCGGTCACGACGAAATCGACCGTCTGGCCGACACCGAGCATCTCGATTGCTCGGTCCGCTGTCCCGGCTTCCTGCACGGCGAAGCCAAAGTCCTCCAGGGCGTCGGTGAGCATCATGCGTATTAGGGCCTCGTCCTCGACCACAAGCACGATCTTGCCGCTAATCCTGCTGTGTTCCATACGCTGCGTCACTTTCAAGTTGGTCGGACTTCTATGCCGGAGATCCTCAGACCAAGCGCAAGATCCTGACAACGCCGTTGCCAGGCCTCGTTATCGTTTGAACCTCGGCACCTGCCTCTCCGGCTAGCCCACGCACCAGCCGTGAGCCCATGCCCTGGACGACCTTCTCCTCAATGAAGCCCACACCATTATCGGTGATGCAGATTTCCGGCGTGGCGTTCCAGGTTCGCAGGGACACGATGAGACGGCCCGCCCGCCGATCCGGCCAGGCGTGCTTGAGCGCGTTCAGGACAAGCTCGTAGCACAGCAGGGCGAGCGGCATGGCTTGTTCAATGTCGAGGTCAAGCGGGCCGGCGAACTGGCGGACCAGAGTGAGGTTGCCGTTGCCATATACGCTCGCCAGGCTCTCCATGATGTCCTCAAGCACCATGCGGAAATCGACGCGGTCGAACTGGTCAGTTTTGTAGATGCGTGTCTGAACGGCGGACAACACGCGCATGCGGCCGGCGAGGTCGTCAAGCTGTTCGGCCAGCTCGCCGCCTTTCGTCCTTGCCCGAAGCTGCAGCAAGCTCGTGATGGCCTGCAGGTTGTTCCTCACCCGGTGGTGGAGCTCGCGGACGATGATGCTCTTGTGGGCCAGCGCCGCGGTGAGCTGCGCCTCGCGCGCGGACAGGGCGCTGCGGTTGCGCGCCGCTTCCACCACCATCTTGAGCGAAACCCGGAGCCGGGGAAGCTGCCGTGCCGATTTCACGACGTAGTCGTCGAGCCCTGACTTCAGCAGCTCGACCGCTGTCATCTCGTCGCCGGTGCCCGTGAACATCACCACCGGGCAACCCGGCCGCTCGGCCTTGACCTGCTCCAATACTTCGCGCCCTGAACCCCAACGCAGGGCAAGATCGGTCACTACGAGATCGACGTCACCAGCGGACAGGGCCGCATCAAGCTGCGACTTGGTGGCGAGTTCCACGATGTCCGCATACGGGAAGAGGGCTTCCAGTTCACGCCGAACGAGTTGACGGTCGTCCGGATTGTCGTCGATGACGAGCACGCGCATGACAGCCTTCTCAGGCCGGTGCAGAATGGTTGAGCTTGATCCAGAAGGATTCCAGGGATTTCACCATCTCCAGAAGCGTTTCTCGACCCACGGGTTTCACCAAGTACGAGTTTGCGCCCGTTTCATATGCGCGCTGGATGTCGGCGTTCTGGCTCGACGAGGTGAGGACAACCACCGGCGTGTGCTTCGTCGCCGCGTTGCTGCGGATTGCTTGCAGAACCTCAAAGCCGGAGCGCCGGGGGAGCTTGAGGTCGAGCAGCACCAGGTTGGGCAGCGGATGGCTGGCGCGATCCGCATAGACTCCCGTGCCTTCGATGTAGCCGATCGCCGCGGCGCCGTCATTGATGGTCACAAGCGGATGGGCGATGCCGGCCTTGCCGAAGGCGTATCGAACGAGTTCAGCGTCGTCGGCATTGTCTTCAATCAGTAGGATCATAGATAGCGCCTGCATCCGGTCCCCCGTCCCGCGTCATGTCCACTGGTTCGGCCGGGCCGGGCGGCGCTGAGGCCAGCTCAATCCAGAACCGTGCCCCATGGCCCTCCTGGGAGTCCACGCCGCACGTCCCGCCCATGCGCTCCACGCCAGCCTTGACGATCGCAAGCCCGATGCCGCTGCCGGGGTAGGCCTCCTCGCCGTGCAGCCGTTCGAACGTCCGGAAAATGCGCTCGGCATGCTCGGGTGCGATGCCGATCCCGTTGTCCTCCACCCAGAGCCGGACGCGGGCGCCGGAGCGCTCCCCGTGCATGCGGACGCGCACCGGGCGGCCCGGCTCGCGGAACTTGACCGCGTTCGTGAGGAGGTTGGCCAACGCCTGGCCGAGGACGACCGGCTCGGCACGCACCATCGGCATCGGTTCGGCAATCTCGATCTCGATGCCGTTCGGGTCGGGCGCCGACATTCGCGCGTCCTCCGCCGCAGATCGCATGATGACGCAGGGATCGAGCGAGCGCAGCCGGATGGGTATGCGCTGGAGGCGGCTGTAATCCAGCAGATCGTTGATCAGGCTTTCCATCCGCACGGCGGCAGCGACGATGCGTTTCGCGTAGCGTTCGCCCACGGGACCCAAGCCAGGGGCGAAGTCGTCGAGCAGGATGCGTGCGAACCCTTCCATGCCGCGCAAGGGCGCGCGCAGGTCGTGGCTGATCGTGGACGCAAATTCCTCAAGCAGCTTGTTGGCGACGGCCAGCGCGGCCGTGCGCTCGGTGACCTGGGCTTCCAGCCCCGCATCCGCCGCCGCGAGCGCCACTTCCGCCGCCTTGCGATAGGATTGGCGCAGCGCCTCCTCGACCTGCTCACGCCCGGCGGCTTCGTTTTGTAACCGGGCATTCGCTTCGACCAGCTCGCGGGTGCGCTCGGCCACCTTGGCTTCCAGCGCGTCGTGGGACCGGGCCAGCTCCGCCTCGGCCGCCTTGCGGGCCGTGATATCGGCCACGACGCCCAGCAGGTGGCTGGTCCAGTTGCTGCTCCGGCCACCCGCGGGCCGGCCGCGCACCTCGATCCAACGGACACCGTCGTCCCCGTCCTGGCGGATGCGGCATTCCAGATACCACTCCGCCGCGGTGTCCACGGCCTTGCGGAACGTGGCGACGGCGCGCTCGCGATCCTCTGGCAGCACATGCTCCAGGAACGTGTCGTGGCTCCAGCCGGGCTGCGGATCGGTGCTGCCGAATATCTGCATGGTCCGGGGTGAGCTGGTGACGGTGCCATTGGCCAGATCGACGTCCCAACTGCCAAGCTCACCTGCTTCCAAGGCCAGGCGAAGCCGCTCCTCCCCGTTGCGCATCTCCCCAATGACGCGCAAGCGGTCCACCGCGGCTGCGAGAAGGTTGGCATAGCTTTGCAGGAAGGCGGTGTCCTCGTCGGTGAACCGGCGGGGCGTGCGGCTGTCGATCTGCAGGATGCCGAACGGCGGCTTGTCCTTGCCTCCGATGATGACGACGTTGGCGACGGCCTTGACGCCGTTCTCGGTCAGGAACGGCGGGTAGCGGAACCGCGTCTCGGTCGCGATGTCGGGGGAGATCATCGGCTCCCGGGTCTTGAGGGCATGACCCTCCGAAGTGTCGTCCGCCGCTTGGATAGTAACCTCGCCCACGATGCCCGGCTTCCAGCCAACGCCGGCGCGCACCAGTAGGGTCAGGCCGTCCTTTTGCAGCTCCACGACCTTGGCAAGGTCGGTGCCCAGGGCCTCGCCGACGAGATGACAGGCCTCGGTCAGGATCTCGTCCAAGTCGTCGGACTTCAGGGCGAGCTCGCCGAACCTGGCCAGGATGGTCTGCTGGCGCAGCAGTGCCCCTTGGTCACCCGTCTCGGCGTCGCTGGCCTTCCCTGCGTCGCTCAAGAAATACGCTCCGTGTCATGATGCCAAGTTCGCATCAGGTATGAGCGCCAGATTGCTTTCTAGTCGCAACAAATCTTGCAAGCCTCATCCCACACCCACTGGCCACCTGCGAGTCCTTTTCCGGGTCGGACCTTGGAGCCGTGCTTGGCTAGCTGCTTCCACCGAATGCTGTCTCAACGACGATGCGGCCGAACGGGACGGAACGGTCCACACGAATGGCGTGGCCGTTGGCCGCTTTCGCAAGGGACGACACGAGCCGCATGCCGAGTCCACGGCTTGCTGCCGGGTCGTAGTCGGCCGGGAAGCCATTCCCCTCATCGGAGACGGAAATGTGCAGGCCGCTGGTCTCCTGCCGTACCTCGATCCTGATCCTGCCTTGGCCATGCTTGAGGGCGTTCGTGACGAGTTCGCCCGTGATCAGTCCAAGCGAGGTGATGTCGGCGGCCAGAAGGGAGAACGAGCCGATCTCAAGATTCAGCACGCGATCACCGGCATCGCTCGGAAGCACTCCTCTCATATCGTCCAGCAGCCCATGTAGGTATTGGCCGGCATCCGCCGAGACGACGGAGCTTCCTTGATAGAGGCGCCTGTGCACGGCTCCGATCGTCATGATGCGCCCGGCGGCCTCCGCGATCTGTTCCCGTGCCTCGGCACTCGTGAAGGTGCGGGCCTGCATCGTCATAATGTTCTGAACCAGGTGCAGGGAGTTCATCACCCGATGGTGGACCTCTTCCATCAGCAGGTCCTTCTCCAGGAGCAGAGTCTGGTTTTCGAGCAGCAGGGCTTCCTTTTCGTGCAAAAGACCCTCGCGAGCGTCCTGGCGCTTCTGATCCTCCAATGCGACGGCCAAGGTATTTGCCAACGCCTGCAGGAAGGCTACGTCGTGAGCATCGAACAAGCCCCGACGCCTGCTATCGCCTTCCAAGACTCCGAACGGCTCAGCGTTGCGAGCACTGATCAGCACATTGACTGCGCTACGGATACTATGCTCGGCAAGCAGTGCCGGCGTCCGGAACCGCTGCTCGTTGGTCAGGTGGTTGGAGACAACCGGCTTGCCCGTGCGGAATGCGTAGCCTGCCGGGCTCTGGAGGTCGGCCCCCACCCGCGCGTGGCCAACCACCCCGTCATGCCAGCCAACGCCGGAGCGCACGACAAATAACATATCTTCGGGAATGTACTCGAGCACCTTGGCGAAGACGGTTCCAAGACCGCGGGCTGCAACGACGCTGACCCGGTCCAGAATGGCTTGAAGGCTGTCCGTTTCCATGGCGAAGCGGCCGAACTCGGCCACGAGCTCCTGCTGCTGCAGGCGCAGGCTCAACTCGGGGGACGACAGGTCCAAGGCGGCAGCATCAAACATGGTAAGCCCTTACGAAAACAAATCAAAATAGTGGACAGCGTAACCGTGAGCTTACACGAAGTTAGAAGTCGCTACGCTTCTTGTCGGTTAGGAATAGTCTGGGGGAGTGCCGCTCGGTTCGAGGCCGTTCAGGATGCTTGCCGAATGTGGTCGCAAGGAGACCGCGTACAAGAACTGGTTCACCATGGTCCTCTGGTGAATTGACCCATGGGCTTCCCAGAGGACGGGCTACAGCATGTGGCGGCGGTGTCCTGGCCTCTTCCCCATCGGGCCACGAAAGCTGGCTTGCCGGCTCCGCTGCAGCCCAAAGAAGCCACATGCCAACAGATGTTCACCTTTCGCAACAGTTCTCATTGCGTTGGAGGGTGCCACACCGTGTACTGCTCACCCACAAAGGGCCGCTCTGAAGGATGTGACATGAAAGAGTGTTTGGTTGACGTTTTGAACGTGAGGGACACGGTCTTGCATGTCTTTCCGATCGCCGTGGAAAACCAGGATGGCACTCGGAGACCTGTCGATCCCGAGCAGGAAGCTTTGGAGCTTGCCAATCTCATGCAGATTGCGCCCGAGACTGAAATTTTGCACGCAAGGCCGCATGTCAGCCGGGGCGGGCAACTCCTGCCATACAGCGACGTCCTGGAAGTCAGGCACGAGGTGTGTGAGAGGACCGAGCAGCGCGTCCGCGAGCGCGCTTATTTCCTATGGCAGCAGGAGGGGTGCTCGGAGAACCGGGCCAATGAGCATTGGCACCAAGCACGTGAACTCGAAAGCAATGGTGGATAGCTGCGATGCCATGCCGGTCAACCCTTCTTTGACCGCTGTATGATAGCCCAGTGAGTTACAACCGCGAAGCTGTGCAGAACGGCTACTTCCCATAAAACACGCGATCTATCAAAGGTGCCGCGCCCTGCACCCAGCAAAGTCGGGCTTCGCTGCAATGTCCGCTCACCGCGTCGAGCGGTAAATCGTAAGAATTCGGGGTAAGCACCTGGAGCGCTGCTGTGTGAAGGCGCTGACAAGATTCAATTCTACACTGAATGGCCATCTCGCATAGCTCGCTGGACCATCAAGACGCTTCGACGTCCCCTTTTCCGAGCGTCCGCTCAACCACGTCCAGCAACTCAGCCACCTCGAACGGCTTGTGCAGGAAGGCGACGTAACCTGAACACCACTTGGCGACGGCCCCTTCGCGCATCGCACTCATCATCACGACCGGGATGCCCCGTAAGCTCGGATCAGCCGCCATTGCTTCCAGCATCGTGGCACCATCCATCACCGGCATCATGTGGTCACACAACACCAGGTGCGGCGGCTCCCGGGCCAGCAGGTTCAGGCCCTCCCTGCTGTTCATGGCCACCAGCACCTGGTAGCCCTCCCCCGTGAGCACGGCGTCGAGCAGTCCTGCGATGTTGTGCTCGTCCTCCACCACCAGCACTGTTGCCACGTCAGCCCTCTCACTCGGCTACCTTACCCTGTAAATCCCGGTGCATGGGGGCTAATCGACCCGTATAGGTATATTCCGATCCCAGTGGAGGTGAGTGGTTACGGACAGCCTTCTACGGCAGAAACAGGCGCCTGGCAGCCAGCAGCACCAATCATCTGGCCCACTTGGAACCAACGCCAGCCCGTTCCCACTTTGTCAGCCTATTTGCACCAGAGCGTCAGTTCGTTGGTCTTGGCCTGTTCAGGTATGGAATACAGGTTCTGAGGCGGCAAGTACGTCCCCCCACTTCGATCCAGGAGGAACGGCGTCAACCGCCTCCGCTGCTAGGCAATAGCCCTCCTCGGCCGTCATCAGCAGCCTCGGCTCGTAAGGGTTGGCCTCGATCTTTTGGCGCAGGCGGTAGATGTGGGTTTCAAGCGTGTGGGACGACACGAATGGGTTGTAAACCCAAACGTCCGCCAGCAGCGCTTGCTTGCTGACCGGCCCCCCGTTGCGTAGGAAATGGCGCAGGATGTCCACCTCCTTCGCGGTGAGCCAGATGCGCACGCCGGCCTTGCCGCGCAGCAGCTTCTGCGCGGGATGGAAGGTCCACGGACCCATGGCGAACACCGCGTCCTTGCTGCTCTCACGATGGCGAAGCAGCGCGCGCAGGCGTGCGACCAGGACGGCGGGGCGGACCGGCTTGGCCAGGTAGTCGTGCGCGCCGGCTTCCAGGCCGCGCACCACGTCCGTCTCTGCGTCCTGTCCTGTCAGCATCACCATCGGCATCCTGTGGCCTGCCGCCTGTAGCCGAGTGCAAAGGTCACGCCCGTCGCCGTCCGGCAGGTTCACGTCCAGAACCAGCGCATTGAACCGGATGGCCCCGCGCAGAACCTCCGCTTCCGCCTCTGCAACCGTGGCAGCCTCGACAGTGCGGAAGCCGGCTGCATCCAGGGCCTCCACCACAACGGAACGGAACTCGCCATCGTCGTCCAGCAGCAACAAGGGAATGGCGCTCATGGAATGGACCTCCTCAACAGGCCGCCCACGGAGGAACGCGCCATCACGTAAACCGCTGGATGAAGGCGGCACCGGCAGACGCAGAACCGGCAGACGGGGCCGGCATGGACAGGACCAAGCGCGTCCCGCCCTCCCCGCTCCACGCCGCAGTGACGCCAACCTGCCGCGCAAGGCCGTCAATCAGGCTGACCCCGGTGCCACCAGACCGCTCGGCCGGTAAGCCCCGGCCATCGTCCCACAGCGTCACGCGCACCTGGCCTGACCCGGCGTCCTCCACCCGCAGCCCGATCACGCCAGGCCCGTCGCCAAAGGCATACTTCAGGCTGTTGGTGATGAACTCGCTCGTGATCAGCCCGAACGGGACGGCGGTCTCGGAGGCGACCTCCAGGCGCTCGATGTCGGACACCAGCCTGACCTTGGCCAGCACCTCCTTACCATGGAAGGCGAGCAGGCTCGCGGCCAGCTCCGCCAAGTAGGTGCCGAGGCAGGTCCGGTCCAGGCCACCATCGGACTGGTAGATCTTGTCGTGGACCAGCCGCAGCGCCTCGATCCCGTCACCGATGCCGCGCAGCGCGCTCACCGCCTCCGGATGCCGGGCGCGGCGCACGGCCCGGCCGACCAGGGTCATCACGGTCTGCAGGTTGTTCTTCACCCGGTGCTGCAGCTCCCGCAGCAGGCGCTCCTTCTCCTCGGCGCGGTCCCGCAGCTCGGCGACGATGCGCAGGCGTTCCACCGCGGCGGCCAGCAGATTGGCGTAGCCACGCAGGAACTGCGTGTCCTCGTCGGTGAAGGCACGCGGCACGCGGCTGTCCACCTGCAGGACGCCATAGGGCGGCTTCCCGTCTGGCCCCACGATGATGACGGTGGCCAGTGCCTGCACGCCGTTGTCGCGAATGAACGGAGGGTAGTCGAATCGGTCCTCCGTCTCGATGTCGGGTGATACCACCGGCTCGGCCGTTTGCAGGGCGTAGCGCTCGGCCGTCCGCTCGCCGGTCCCGACCCTTGTGTTGCCGACGATGCCCGGTTTCCAGCCGACGCCGGCGCGGACCAGCATGGTCGTGCCGTCGCCCTGCAGCTCCATGACCTTGACGAGGTGCGTGTCGAGGGCGTTGCCCACGAGACGGCAGGCCTGGTGCAGGATCGCGTCGAGGTCGTCGGACTTGAGGGCGAACTCGCCGAACTGCGCCAGGGCCGCCTGCTGATTGAAGGCCGTGCTTTCCATTCCGGTCATCTCCTGGCCTTGGGCCGAAGGCCGGCCGCCGCCGCGATGAGCGTCGCCGCGGCTTCTGCGGCGGCCATCGCCGCGGAGACGGCATGCCGGGTGCCTGACTCCAGGAGTGAAAGGAGACAGCCCGGGCTGTCCGGTTCCCGGCGGTAAACGAGGAACCGGGACATGCCGCCGATGGTGGCGACTGTCAGCCGGCACGAGCCGACCTCCGAAGTAAGCACCCCGCCCTCGCCAGGCGTCCAGCAGCATCCCTGCCCCACAGCCAGTCCATGCAGAGAGGAGACATCTTCCATGCAGGGACAGGATCATGCAGAGACATGAGCGTCAAGAAGAGTATGTTTGAACGTCTGGTTATCTTTGGAACTATACTATAGAAAATGTCCAAGCATACGCTATCATACGGTGAATTCTTTCATCCGGTGATCTGCTTTCGGCTATCCTCGATCAATCGGTAACAGGAGCACGCCTCCTCTTCGAGGCCGCGCCGGTCGAGCACGGTCAAGTGGCCCCGCGACAGGCGGATGACCCCTGTGGACTGCAGCGCGTTGGCAACCACGGACACCCCGGCCCGGCGCACGCCCAGCATGTAGGACAGGAACTCCTGTGTCATCGGCAACTCGTCGCTGTCAGTCCGGTCGCGGCTCATCAGGAGCCAGCGGGCCAGGCGCTCCGGCATCTCGTGACGGGCGTTGCAGGCCGCCGACTGGGCAGTCTGCACCATGACGAACTGGACGTAGCGCAGGCAATGGTCGCGCAGCACCGGCATCGCCGCGAGCGCGTTACGGAACGCCGGTGCGCGCATCCGGTGCCCGGCGCCGGGGATTTGCACAATGGCTTGATGGACCGCGGTCGCCTTGACGTTCAGCGGCACCGCGGTTCCGACGAAACCTTCCCGGCCGGTCATGCCGACCTCGACGAGGCCGGTGTCCCTAGTGTCGGCCGTCAGCGAAATGAGGCCGCTCTCCGGAAAGAACACGTCGTCCATGGGGCTGCTGACCTCGTGCAGCACCTGGCGCAGGACGAAGGTAACGGGTTGGAGGTGCGGGCGAAGCTGGTCCAACTCGTCCGGGGGCAGGGCTGCCAGCAACTCATTGCAGAAGGTAGGCGCATTAACGACCATGAAGGCGTACTCCGTCGCACGAAGGCGGGAGCGCCAAAGGTCTCTCAGCCGCTTGCGCCCGAGATATCGGCAAGCAGTGGTGGCAACGTAACAGAGCAGCTCCGTGCTGGCGACCTAATTCCTCACAAATATAGAACAGTTCTTGCTGCCTGAATTCTTCTGAAAACTCTGGGTGGCTTGGCAGTTACATGATAGGGCGAAGTCATGCACTTCTGCTGCACATTGAATCGGGAATTTGGGAAGCAAGCAAACGGAGAACCTATGCAAGCCCGGTCTGGCCGGTGGCTTTGGGTTGTGGAGCTGGTTGCAGAGGAGGGCGAGCGTTGACCGAACTGGCCGCTGTGGAAAAATCCGGCCCGTCGTACGGCGACAGTGGACCATGGCGACGATTCAGATCGAATCCTCATACAGCGCCTGCCAAGAAAGATGGCGGATGGGGAGCAACCGCGCGTTGATTGCCTGAACGGGTTTCCTTGCGGCCCAGAGGACCAGCGGCGCCCCATTCAGTGGCCGCCAGATTACCGTCCGTTTCCTGGTATCCTGGTGCCAGCCGAGCAGATCAGGACCGAAAACTCAGCGACAGCAGACTGTTGCCTGGGATGTGTGAGGATCTGGCCCGGATCGTCGCCATGGTCCTACTACGCTTATGGCATGATAGGCGTCCAGGACGGGTGAGGAAGGGTCCAATAGGGCCATTGCCACTGTGAACAGACGGCCAACGCCGAATTCGGCAACGGCATCTGACCCGGAAGACGAAGTGATACAGTTTAAGCCCGGCGCAGTGTCCGTCAGGGTTTGTTTAACGGACAGGGCAGCCCCTCCGGTCAGGGGTGGCTTCCCGTGATCATGAGCTGGAGGCCGCCGGCGCCCTTCCCGGAGCAAGGTTCAGCGCCGGGCAAGGCACGCCCAAGAACACGGCGCAGATGAGTGACGTAGGTGCAGGTAGCCCAAGCAAATGTTCCATGGTATCAAACAGTCGGATACCATTGGTAGATTTGCCCGACCTGTCAGGACGCACGTCGGCAAGCTGAGGAGACCCGTCATCGATGCCGGTGAAGCGGAGTCCACAGGGCCAGTGACGCCCTGAACAAACGGCGACTCCGAATTCGCCAACGGTATCGAGT
>CAXTDP010000053.1:0-15375 GCA_964242295.1 uncultured Acetobacteraceae bacterium
GACTTCCTCGTCGCCGAGCTCGCCGCCCGCGAGCCGGAAGACCCGCGACGGATCCGCCCGGTGCGCGTCGCCTTGCAGAACCAGCGCGACCAGCTGCTCGCCTTCGCGGGCCAGCTCGACGCCAAGCTGGCCGAGACCGCGCACGCCCACGCCGTCCCCGAGCCCCTGGTGCGGGAGGCGCTCACGCTGCATCGCCTGCCCAGCACCTCGCCCGCATACTGGCAGGGGTGGAACCGGCTGCGAGCGCAGATCGGGGGCAAGTTCCACGCCCTGTTCGCCGCTGTGAGCCGGGCCATGGCCGATACGCCGCGCAGCAGCTCGCTGGTGGAGAACCTCAACTCGCGGCTGCGCACCTACTTCACCCTGCGCCGCCACCTGGGTAACGCATACCTGGAGCTGCTGCGCTTCTTCCTGAACCACCGCCGCTTCCTGCGCAGCCGTCATGCCGAGCGCCAAGGCAAGAGCCCGCGCGAGCTGCTGACCGGCCACGCCCATCCGCACTGGCTGACCCTGCTCGGCTTGGGCGAGCTTCAGCCCCGGCGAGCGTGACCCGGGGAGGCTGGCCGCCTTCCCTCAGGACGTCGTTCCCGCTGAAATCCGGCCCTCACAGGCCGGCGCTTTCGCGCGCCCGTGTCACCCGATTCAGGCAGATTCTGAACCACGCCCGGTGCGGCAAAGCCTGTTGCTGACCGGCACCTCCGGCGGCGGCAAGAGCACGTTGACGACCGGGCTGCTGGAACGCCTGTCCGAGCATGATTTCCAGTTCGTGGTGATGGACCCGGAGGGCGACTACGAAGGCCTGGGCGACGCCGTCGCCATTGGCAGCGCCAGCGACGCGCCGCGGGCGGACGAGGTGCTGGAAATACTGCGCAAGACCGCCAGCTCGGTCGCCGTAAACCTGCTGGGCGTGAAGCTGGAGGACCGTCCGGGCTATCTTGCCGGGCTGCTGCCGGAACTGCTGGCGCACCGGGAACGGACGGGTCGCCCGCACTTCGTGGTGGTGGACGAGGCGCACCACATGCTGCCCGCGAGTTGGGACCCCGGTGCGACGGCGCTGCCCAGCGGCCTGCGCGGCTTCATGTTCGTCACCGTCCGTCCCGAGGCGCTGTCGCCGCGTACGCTGGACTGCGTGGACCGCGCCCTGGCCGTAGGCGACGAGGCCCGAGCGGCGCTGGCCCTGTTCGCCCGGGCGCATGGGTTGGCGGAGCCGGGCGGCGCCGAAGCCGTCGAGCGCGGCGAGATGCTGACCATCTCCCGCACCGACCCGGTACCCCGCCACTTCAAGATTATCCCCGGCATCAGCGAGCGGCGGCGCCACGTGCGGAAGTATGCCGAGGGCAAGCTGGGCGACGACAAGGCGTTCCTCTTCCGCGGCGCCGAGGGCAAGCTGCGGCTGCGCGCCACGAACCTGGTCATGTTCCTGGAGATGGCGGACGGCGTGGACGACGCGACCTGGGCCTGGCACCGGGATCGCGGCGACTTTTCCGCCTGGGTCGAAGGCTGCATCAAGGACGCCGAACTGGCTGCGGAACTGCGCGGCATCGAGGCTGACCGAACCCCACCAGAGTCGGCTCGGCAGATGGTGCGCGCTGCCGTTGAGCGACGATACACCGCGCCGGCATAGCGCGCACAGGCGGGGTATCTCACCAACTCTGCAACCCTGCTGGCGCCTTAGCGCACGAAGATGTGTTCGGGACGTTCGGGCACCAATCGCCTGCTGCTGAGTAAGTGCTTCTCACATGGCTGATGCTTCATCCGGCGCCGCCGTCTGCGCCGGCTGTCGTTGCCAGCCGCGCCGAGGTCCATTTGGACCTAACGAGATGGGAGGGGTTGCGCCATGAGACTGACGTTGATCTTTCCTTCAGCTATGCCGTTGCACTGGCGGTTTTGCACTGATGGACACCAGGCCACTTGGCTTGAGTGGGACGGCTGAACCCGCTTAGGCCATTCCGTTTTCAACTCAACACGTTTCATGGAGAGTTTTATGACCTTTATCGGCTGGATTGTCCTGGGCCTCATCGCCGGGTTTATCGCCAGCAAAATCTTCGAGGGATCGGGGCAAGGTGTGATCGTTGACATCATCCTTGGTATCGTCGGTGCCTTCGTCGGCGGCTTCTTGTTCTCGTTCCTCGGCGCATCGCCTGTGACCGGATTCAACCTTTACAGTATGTTCGTGGCCATTGTCGGCGCAATCGTCGTGCTATGGATCTACCATGCGCTGAGTGGGCGACGCGCCATACGGTAGGCGAGGCGCGGGCGCTCGGCTGGCCAGCAGCCTGCGCCCTCCTGAACTCCGTTCGGCCACGGCGGCGCAGTTGCGCTACCGTGGCCGAAGCCATTTTTGGGGTATCACGAACTGATTGCCGCAAGGTCCGGGCAGTTTTCCCGGGCATTGGACCAGATGCATATGACGCATATCCGTCGCTCGACCGCGCCGGCTCGGTTATAGCGTGGCGCCCGTATGGAGCTTGCATGGAGGCGATCCACTAAGCGATGTGCTGGGCCTGTTACCGGGGCCGCAAGCACTGCTGCGAGGACCGTTTCCATCCCTACGTCCGTGCCCCCTACGTCCACGACGAGTTGACCATCGTGGTTCCGGGACGCCGAGCGCAACGCGCCGCTGGTGATGGCCGACCTGCCCCCACCCACGACCTGTCTGGACCTGACCAATCCGGTGGCGGACGGCTCGCTGCCGGAAAAGACGGGTCGGATTATCCTGTCCGGCAGCTAAAGCGTGCTGGAGGGCGTGCGCCAGCATGTTGGTAGCGCGGTATGCAGGGGCAGGCGGCGCGACGGCGTCCTGTGGACCATCGGCGGCTGCTGTTCTGCGCCGCAGCCGAGGTATCCCGTTAGTTCCGGTGAGTGCAGGCCGAGGTGACGCCAGTGCTGACGTCGCATGTCGCGCTGGCCCCTGCAGTCCTGGCCCTGGCAGCGCCGAGCGGCGTCGCAATGCAGCTGTTCTCGCCCTGGGCGCCTCGCCGAGCCGGGTGCTGGTGCGGGTCAAGCTGCCGATGATGCTGCGGCCGCTGCTGGCCGCCGTCGCGGCGGGCATCGCCGTCAGCGTCGGGCAGTATCTGGTGACGCTGTTCGCCGGGGGTGGGCGAATCCAGGTCGGCGTGCCCAGATCGGGCCGGCGCTGGCCGAGGCGAAACTGCCCGGCATGGCCGACCGCGACCCGGCAACCCTGTCCGGCGGGGAGCGCACCCGCGTGGCGCTGAGGCGCCCTGTTGGCGCAGCCTCGGGCGCTGCTGCTGCACCGGTCACCCGGGCGGCTGAATGCCGGGCTGCGGGACCGGTTCAGGAGCTTTGCGTTCGCCTATACGGTCGCGGTGGGGCGGCTGGTCTTGCTGGTGGCGAATGATCCGTACGACAACGCCGCGGCCGGTGGGCCGGTCGTGCAGATGCTGCCATCAGCGGCGGCGTGCCCGGAGGGCGCGTGACGCTTACGGCAAGGCCAGCAGAGGCGGTGCTGCATTCAGCAGGGCGGAACCGTCCCGTTGATTCCCGTTCAAGCCCGGACGAAGCGGCCTGGCTGGCCCTGCCAGGCATCGCATTGCCGCAGGAAGGGCATGGCGAGCGATGGGTCCAGCCGGATGCTGGAGGGATCGCGGTGGGCGGGCATGCCGACCTGCACTCGGCGGTCCGGCACGTCCAGGCGGAGGGCGCGGTGCAGGTGATCCCCCAGGCTACGCACGCTGGATCCGTTGCTGTCGGTTTCGGAGGGGACGGTCGAGTGGTGGATGCCATGCACCCGCAGTGTGGTCAGCATGTGGGACAGGCGCCGTTCCAGGCGCGGCGACCGGCCCAGGCTGGAATGATGGAACAGCACGGACATGAAAAAGGCCGGCCAGAACCGGAGCGCCCGCAGCGACACGCCGAGCCAGGCAACCTGGGCGCGGCACGGTAGGGCACGGACACCAGCATGTCGGCCGCACGGAGTCGCAGTGCAGTGGTGGCGTCCAAGTCCAGGTCCACATGTGGACCAGGTGAAGCCTCCAAAGTACCGGAACCTTGTGCACCAGGATATGCCAAACGTAGATCGTATAATCCACCGCCGGGACAGCCTTGGCGTCGCGCAGCAACGCGGGCACGGGTGTAAACTGGGCGAGGCCGCGGCGTTGCGCTTCCGCCCGTCGGGCAAGGGGGCGGACTACCAGGCATCCGACGGCAGAGACGACACCCATGCTGAGGACCCCGAGCGCAAGGTTGCAGACGATGTGGGACGGCTCTGCCTGGGTGCGTTGGCGCAGGGACGACCGGCGGACTGCGACGCCGCCCCTGCCCTGCTGCCGGCGCTTGCCGACTTGGACCGGCCAGAGGACTTGGCGTGCTGGCCGGAGTTGATGCCATGACGGGCGTCGCGGTCGTCATCCCGATGCTGAACGAGGCCGCGGCCCTGCCCCGGCTGCTGCGTCACCTGGCGGTGCTGGACCCAGTGCCGGCCCAAATCCTGGCGTTGGACGGCGGCAGCACGGACGGGTCGGTTGCCATCGCGCGGGCGGGCGGCCTGCGGGTCGTGGAGCATCCGGTTCGGGGGCGTGCGGCACAGATCAACCGCGGGGTGCAGGAGGCATCGGCGCCGTTCGTGCTGGTGCTGCATGCAGACACTCTGCTGCCTGATGACGCGGTTGCGGTGGTGCGCAAGGTGCTGGCCGACCCGCGGACGGCGCTTGCGGGCTTCACGCCGCTGCTGAGCGGGTTTGACGGGGTGCGGTGGGGCACCAGCCTGCACAATGTTCTAAAGACCTGGTATGCGCCGCTGCTGTTCCGGCCTGGCCTGTTCCTGCGCGGGGGGCGGCTGCTGTTCGGCGACCATGCGATGTTCTTCCGCCGGGCCGACTTCCTGGCCGTGGGCGGCTGCGACCCGGCGTTGATGGTGATGGAGGATGCAGACCTGTGCATACGCCTGGCGCGGCTGGGCAGGGTCAGGCTGGTCAACCGCATCGTCATCACCAGTGACCGGCGCGTGGCGGCCTGGGGCGGGCTGCGGGCGAACTGGATCTACCTGCGGACCGGCGTTGCATGGGGGCTGGGCCGGCGCAAGCGGTTGGACCGCCATTACCCTGACGTGCGTTAGGCCGCGGCTTGCCGGCGGGCGGTGATGTAGCTGGCGGCCAGGCAGTGGTCCAGCAGCCGGCGCAGGAAGGGATGGCCGGTGGCGGGACACTGCCGGCCGCTGAGGGCTTGCAGGTTGCGGTCGTCGAAGCGCGGGTCGTTTTGCAGGTATCCCTCCAGTAGGGCTGACACTTGGGCGACAAGGTTCCGCTCGTTGGGGAGCAGGGCGCCGGGGTCGAACTGTTCAGGGGAAACCAGGAGCGGTGCATACAGCATGGGATAATCGTAGGCCAGACCGGCCAGTGCCGACACGGGAACCGGGCAGCCCGATACCAGGTGGAACGTACGTCCGGCAGCAGCCTGCATGTTCTCGGCGATGTCGGTCAGGCTGCCGATCACATGGTCTATCGGAACAAGGTTCAGGGTGGCGCCAGGGGCCGCCGGCAACGTGCCGATACGGCCCTCTGCGACCAGGCGGATCAGGCCGTAGATGCTGCCGAACACGCCGATGGCGCCGGTTTCGGAGTCGCCTACGACGATGGAGGGCCGGGCAACCGCAACTGTCCGGCCTGCAGCATGCGCTGATGCGATGAGCGTTTCAGCCGCGGCCTTGCTGCGCTCGTAACCGTTGTGGAAGCCGTGGCCGCCATCCCCTTCGCTTTCGCAGATCGGGCCATTGCGTCGTCCGCAGACATAGGCCGTGCTGACGTGCAGCACTGGCGCCTCCCCGGTCGAGGCCAGGACATTGGCGGTGCCGCGGATGTTCACGGAGTCATACACCTGGGCTGCCAAGGCAAAGCCGGTCACCGCGGCGCAATGCACGACCAGGTCAAACCCGGTCAGCAGGCCGTCGGGCAAGGCCAGGTTCGGTTGTTCCACATCTCCTGGAAGCGTCACCACCTCGCCTGGTTCCGGCAGGTTGCCGGTCCAGGGAACCGCTGAAATTGGGCGTCCGTCGTTGCGGCGCAGGGCAGTGCTACGGTGTTGCAGCGCGACGATGCCGTGCCCTCGCCCAGACAGGTGGCCAGTCAGCTCGCGGCCAAGCAGGCCGGCGGCTCCGGTTACGAGTATGCGCATGTACCAGAAGTCCCCTGGGACCGAAGCACATGACGCGCAGCGGAAGCCTTCAATAAAGCATTTCACAGGTAAAAGAAAGTTGGAATGCGTTGTGTTTATGAGGCCATCGGCGCCGGTGCTGCGGGGCTTGCGGCGGCCTGCGGTTGTACTGGGCTGGGCATCAGGGTGACGTCGGCCGAACGGGACCCTATGGGCGGCAAGTGGCCGAACACTGGCTGCGTGCCGTCCAGCGCCATGTGCGTGTCATCTATCGGCTCGGGCGGGTGGCATCGGCCTCAACGCGCAAATTGGCGGCATTGCGGCGGTAAGGGCTGCCTCATAAAACGACCCTTTCATTCCGTGGAGCCTTCCGGGTTCGCTGCTTCGGCTGCCAGCTCCAGCAGACCTTGGCGCGGCAGTGCGTGGACGTAGCGGTAGCGGTAGGACTTGGCCCTGCCGCTGCCGACATCCTCGCAGGTCCATGACGCGAGCCCGCCCGCGGCGACCATATCGTCGAACGCCTGACGCACCTCCTCGCGGAACTTGAGACGTTGGCGGGTAGTCTCGTTGCGGTAGTCACGGCCGGATAGGTCGGCCAGCAGCTCGACCCCGACGTGGTCGTAGGAGGGCTGGCTGTCTATGAAGGGCCAGAAGCTCTTTGCATAGTCGGAGCGCAGCTTGAAGTAGGCGTCGCCGTTGAGGCTCACCAGCGTCTTGGTCTCGAATGTGCGCCTGACCCACTCGCCGTAGCGGACAGTTATGTTGCTGTCGAGGTCAACGCCGTCCCACTGGATCAGCCCGAGTAGGTTGTCGGAGAAGCCGGCACCGGACAGCCGCCCGCGCTTTGCGGCGGCCTCGTAGGCATCGAAGTTGCCGTCGAACACTCGGAAGGTTACGGCGCGCATTTCTTCCAGCACGCGCAGCAGGGTTGCCAGATTGTTGACGTGGCACGTCCGTCCCGTGGCCTGCAGAAGCTGCCGCCAGGTTGCCTCGGTGTGCCAATAGATCAGCTTGGGCTTGGGGCTGGTCATGGTCACGGGAATTGAGGGGTCGTATTCCGGGTTCGTCATCTCGGTCCGCCGGGCGCGCAGGCGGAACAGGGCATAAAGGGCGTCGCGGTGCTGGGAGCCAAGTTCCCTGCCCCGCACTTCGACCACGGCGTGGGGCTTTACCGCGTAGACGCGGACGAAATTGCTGTCGGTGACCAGCCCCTTCTTGCGTGGGGCAAATGCGGAGGTTCTGGCGAGCTTGCTGGGCACGACGGCTGGATTGCGGCGGCCGCGGCGGTTCTGCTTGATCCGTTCAAACCGTTCGAGCCGCTTGCGCTCGGCGTCACTCATGGATGCTTCGTCTGCCACGTCCTGTCCTCCATCCCACTGGTTTGGGTCGGGGATGGTAGGCATCTCTGGAGCCTCAGGTCACGCGCGGGAATAGAAGGGTCGTTTTCGCGGCGGAGCGCCTGGTGGACTTGGGTTGCGGCTGCGTCGGGAACCGACGGGTCGGTTTCTCTCTGCGAACAGCGTGCGACTCGGCATCATCCAATGTGGTTGGCCGGGGTAATGTTTACGCCGGGCCGGTTGCCCACAGCCTTCGGTCTCAACGAGTCAAAAGGAGTCTAAGAATGTCTGTGAGCCGTGGACCCAATGAAGTCCGCGGGTTGGCTCGAGTCTCCGTCCCGTTCATTCCCGGTTGCGACCCGTCGGTTCCGGCTGGCGACCCTGCGTTTCCGCGTCGCAACCCGTTCATTCCTGCAGGACTGAAGTTATCCACAGGCGGGAGCGCCCACCATCAACCATCAACCCACATGGTTGATGTTGACGCAGGCAGTACGACCCGGGCACGTTGGGTCATGGGTTCTGACGTCAGAACCGCGGGTGGGGATGATGATGGACGGTTCGGGGCTGCGGCAGTCACGGCTGATGTTGCGGTTGAGCCAGACCGACCTTGCCGAAGCATTGAACGCAAAGCTGGGTCGGAGCTATGACAAGCCACGTGTCAGCCGCTGGGAGAACAAGCACGAGCCGGTCCCGGATGACGTCGCTGCCGTGGTTGAAAGGCTCTCGGCGTCGCAGCCTGGCGTCGCCCGGGTGGTGGTGTTCGCCAATCAGAAAGGTGGGGTTGGTAAAACCACCAGCGCGCTGAATGTGGCATGTGGTTTGGCCCGGCTAGGGCGGCGAGTGCTGCTGGTGGACATGGACCCGCAGGCCACCGCAACGGTCGCCGTACTTGCCGAAGGTGCCGTTGCGGCGCACCGCGATGGCCGCACCATGGCACAGGTCATCCTGAAAGGGCGTCCCTTGAGGGAGGCCGTACTGCATGCGGCCGAGTCGCTGGGTGGACGGAGTCCACCGTTCGACCTTGCAGCGAGCCACATAGACCTGGCGGAGACCGATGGACGTCGCGAACCCGGCTTCGACGCGGCACTACGGGAGGCCCTGGACGGCGTGCGGGTCGACTACGATTGGGTCGTCGTAGATGCGCCCCCGAACCTCGGCATGCTGACCTGGATGGCCCTGGCGGCATCGGACGAGTGCATCGTGCCGGTCCGGACCGAGCCTTACGACGCCATGGGTGTCGGCTTGATCCTCGGCACGATCAACAAGGTCCAGCGCCGTCTCAATCCAGCGCTTCGTCTCGGCGGCATCCTTCCCACCCAATACGGTGTGCGCAAGCTGGTAGACCGCGAAGTCCTGGGTCATCTGATGTCGGCACTTGGCGGCACTGCCCCGGTGTTGGACCCCGTGCCGGACAGCGCCGTCTTTGGGCATGCCGCACGCAATGGTCGCATCGCACTCGACGCATATCCGACAAGCGCCGCAACTGCGGTGTATTCCCGTCTAGCCCGCGCCCTCGCTCACGGCGAACCGCTGCCGGCCGCGGAACCGATGTTGCCACCGAGGGAGGGATAGGCATGCCCCGCCGTCCCCGGGCGCCGTCGCCGATCCTGGGCGCGGTTGCAGCTACGATCGAGGCGGAATCTCGCGCGTTGGTCACGAACAGCAGCTTCCGGCACACGTTCGAAGTCCCCGTTGCCGCCATCGAGGCTGATCCAGGCCAGCCACGGCGAGCCTTCGATGACGATGGGTTGCGGCAGCTTGCGGCGACGATGGACGACCGCGGGCAGCTACAGCCCATTCTGCTGCGCCGCCACCCGGAAGAACGTAGCCGGTGGGTGATCGTGGCCGGCGAGCGGCGCTGGCGGGCCGCCGGGATACTGGGCTGGAAGACCATGTTGGCAATCGAGCATGACGGTGATCCGGAGGTTGCTTCTCTGCTGGAAAACTTGCAACGGGTGGACCTGACCGTGGTGGAAGAAGCACGCGGGGTCCGTCGGCTGATGGAGAGTAAGGGATGGACGCAGTCGCAGGCCGCAGAGGCTGTTGGCCGCAGCAAAGGTGAGATGAGCGCCGTGCTGCGTGTGCTGCATCTGCCGCCGGAACTCCTGGATCAAGTTCTGACGTCAGAACCTCCGATTTCTCGCAACACGCTCATAGAGCTGGCCAGGATCAAGGAACCTGCGGAACAGCGCCGCCTGGTGGCCGCGATGTGCGATGGCGGGATGACCATCCGGGAGTTGCGCCAGGCAAAGGCGGCGGCAGAGCGTCCAGACAACCCGCCGCTGGTTCGGTTCAGCACGACGGTGCTGGACCGGTTGGCGCAGCGCCTGGGTGAGCTGCGCGCGGCTGGGCAGGCCCTAGACGAACAAGACCGGCGGCGCTTGGAGCGGCTGCGGACCGAAATTGATGCGCTGCTAGGTTGGGCAGGCTAGCCGTCAGGCCCTGTCGAACAACATAGGACCTGAACCGATGACCGAAGCCGCACCGAGAAGCGTCATTGCCAACATAGAAGCCGTCGTCGGTGCTGAAGAGGCCCTGACGGCCCGACGCAGCCGCGGCGAACGGCTTAGTGAGAAGGTTGCCGACTTTGCAGGAACGCCGACCTTTTTAGTGACGCAGGCGTTGGCTGTTACGGCTTGGGTGATACTGAACGCCGGGCTTGTGCCAGGCATCCCCATCTTCGACCCATTCCCTTATTCTCTGGGAGGAGAACTGCTATCCTTGGAGGGAGTCCTGCTCGCTTGCTTCGTGTTGACCAAGCAGGCGCATGAGGGACGTTTGTCCGAAAGGCGGTCGCACCTGAACCTGCAGGCAAACCTGCTGGTGGAGCAGGAAGTCACCAAGCTGATCCAGATGATGCAGCGGACCAGCGCCGTCGAAGGGACAGAAGCGGCGATTATCGACTCTGAAACCCACGAACTCGGTCGAGTTACGGCGGTTAGCGAATTGGCAAAGGAGCTTGACCGGAGATTGCAGGCGGGACAACCGCTCGAATAGCCACCTGCCTGTCCATAGCCGCCCAGCACAGATTGACGGCCCAAACCGCGGTAGGCGCGGGACTACCAGGGGAACGGGTGCGACACTGACCGCGCCTCATGCGTGGATAGGCGGGCCGCTCAACACCGCAGACCACGCGGTGAACATCGTCTCCTGACTGTAAACCGTCTCTGCACGCAGACGGTTCGCGGCGCCGATGGACCGCCCCCGGTCTGGAAGACGCAGTGCTGCAAGCAAGGCCGCCGCAAGCGGCTCCGGATCGCGCTGGACCACAAAGGGAGCATTCTCCGCCGATAACATGGCTCTGATGTCCCCGACATCGGTCGAAACGATGGGCAAACGTGCAGCCATTGCTTCCAGCACACTCAGTGGCATCTGCTCGGTTTCGGAACTCAATGCGAACAGATCAAAGCCGGCGTACTCCAGCCGGGGTTCCGGCAGGTGCCCGGTAAACCGCACATCCTCAGCGACGCCCAGCGTCGCGGCCATCGTCTCAAGGCACGCCCGTTCCGGCCCGTCGCCCACGATTACGAGGCGGGCTGGCATCGCCCGACGCACGGACGCGAATGCCTGCAGCAGCCGCCCAATATTCTTTTCCGGCCGCAACGCCGCCACGGTGCCGATGACCGGCGGTCCCTCGGACATTGGCGAAGGTGCGCCGAACCGCGCAAGGTCAACGCCGTTCGGAATATATCGGATGTGCCGGCGCGGAAGCCGCCAAGTATCCAGTGCGATGTGCTCCAGCACTCGGGACGGCAGGACCACTGTGCTGCGCCGCAGCACGGCCCGCCGGGTCCAGACCCGGCGAGGCAACTGGCCGGCGACCTCGTCCGGCCCCAGCCCATCCTCGACGTGGACATGCCGCGCCAGTGGCACCAAGTTGGCCATTGCCCACTCGATGGACCCCCAGTTGGATGTGACGAGCACGTCCGGCGCCAACGCGCGGATCACTGCCCGGCATCGGCGTATGTTGCCCCATGTGCTCCGCTTAGGCAGCGTCACTACGGGAAAGGTGACGTCCAGCCCAGGGTCCAGACGTTCACGGCATGTGGTCACGCCATCCATGGCTACGATGGCATGGCGCCACCGCGTCCCATGGTGGTTCAGCACGGAGGTCAGCCGGACCTGCGCACCGCCCGTGGCAAAAGTTGGAAAGACATGCAAGAGCAGGGGTGGGGTCGTCATGTCCCGGGGCATAGCACACCCTGCAATCGCCGGCGCCAGCGGGTGTATGCCGGCGCCGGCTGCAGGCCTATTCGGCCGGGTGGGGCATCGGCGCCGGTCCTGCCGTCCCGCGCTGCTCGGCCTCCGCTTCTTCCGCCCACAAGCCGTGATGCTCATAGGCCCAGTTGCGATCCACGCGCCCGGTTGTCATGGCCTGCAGCGACCCCTTCACTCCCACGGAGCCAAGGTAGATGTGGCCGATGATGACCGCCATCATCAGCGCCGCAATGATCGAGTGTGCGCCATGGGCAAGCTGCATCCCAAGCACTCCCGTCGCGGCAAACGGCACCAGCAACGCGACTCCGGTGATAGAGATCGCACCGCCGCCGAACACCGCGATCCAATAGATCATCTTCTGTCCAAAGTTGAACTTCCGCGCCGGCGGATGGGGACCGCCGAACATGCCGCCGGCCGCCTTGATCCACTGCCAGTCCAGCTTGGTCGGGATGTTGGGATGCAGCCACTGCACGGCCATCACGAACAACCCCACCATGAAGGCAAAGCCGACAGAGTTGTGCGACAGCTTGGACAATGACGAGAACCTGGAGAACAGGTCGTCGCCAATAATCGGTTCCAGCAGCCAACGCCCGAATACCAGGTTCAGCCCCGTCAGCGAAAGCCACACGAACGACGCCGAGGTAAGCCAATGGATGAACCGCTCGAACCATGTGAAACGCTTGATCGTCCGCCCCTGCGGGTCCGCGGTGTAGCGCATTGGCCCGGCGATGAAGTACAGCGCCGCCATCGCCAGCACCGCGACCACGATCAGACCGCCGGTGATGTAAGGCTGCCAACGCGTGCGCACGTCGCGGAACACCCGTCCATCCGGCTGGATCAGCACTCCCGCTTTCGCGTCAGGGATATGCACGAAGCCCTTGATCTGCCCCGGCGGCAACTCGCGTTGGCTGCCGAGCATCTGCTCCAGCGCGGCGCGGTCGGGGTTGGGCCTGTTCTGCGGCAACTCGACCGCGCCTGCTGTCCCGGCCAGCATGACAAGGGCAAGAACCGAAGCGATCCGGGGAAAACGCATTCTATGCTCCCCTAGACCGTCGGCGTGTCGCGGTAGGCGGTGGACCAGCCCCAGGCGCCGGAACCATAGCCACGCCGCAACACCCGCTCCTTGTAGATTGCGCCGATGGTTGCGCCGTCGCCAGCCAGCAGCGAGCGGGTCGAGCACATCTCGGCGCAGATCGGCAGCATCCCCTCCGCCAGGCGGTTGCGCCCATACTTGGCATACTGCTCCGGCGTGTTGGTCCCCTCCGGCCCGCCCGCGCAGTATGTGCACTTGTCCATTTTACCGCGGCTGCCGAAGTTGGTCGCGGACGGGAACTGCGGCGCGCCGAACGGGCAGGCATAGAAGCAGTAGCCGCAGCCGATGCACTGGTCCTTGTTGTGCAGCACGATGCCGTCCGCCGTCTGCACGAAGCAGTTGACCGGGCACACCGCGGCGCAGGGCGCGTCGGTGCAGTGCATGCACGCCATGCTGATGGACAGCTCGCCCGGCTCGCCATCGTTGATGGTCACGACCCGGCGGCGGTTCAGGCCCCAGGGCACCTCGTGCTCGTTCTTGCAGGCGGTCACGCAGGCGTTACAATCAATGCAGCGCTCGGCGTCGCATAGGAATTTCATCCGCGCCATTAGCGCATCTCCTTGTTATCTTGGCCGGACATCAGGCCGCCTCGATCCGGCACAGCGTCACCTTGGTTTCTTGCATGTGCGTCACGGAATCATACCCGTAGGTCGTAAGCTGGTTCACCCCGTGCCCCAGCACGATCGGGTCCAGCCCCGGCGGATACTTGCCCCGATTGTCCACGCCGGCGGTCATGCCGCCGAAGTGGAACGGCACGAACACCACGCCCGGCCCGGTCCGGTTGCTGACATGCGCCACATACTTCGCCTTCGACGAACTCTCGACGCCGTACAGCCAAACCTCGCCGCGGTCCTTGATGCCTAGCCGGGTCGCGTCCTGCGGGTTCACCTCGCAATAGGCATCTTCCACGATCTCCGCCAACCAACGGTTGGACCGGGTCTCGTCGCCGCCGCCCTCATATTCCACGAGCCGCCCGGAGGTCAGGATCATCGGGAAGTCCTTGGACACGTCCGGCACCTGCAGGCTCCGGCCAAGGTAGGGCAGGCGGTAGTCGCGCCGGTCGGACAGCGCGGGATACTTGTCGATCAGGTCCCGCCGCGGCGTCCGTATCGGCTCGCGGTGGACCGGCACGGGGTCCACCAGGTTCCAAGCAAAGGCGCGCGCCTTGCCGTTGCCGAACGGCGCGCAGCCGTGCGAGATCGCAACCCGCTGTATGCCGCCGGACAGGTCGGTTTGCCAGCTCACCGCGTCCACGTTGCCGCCGCCAATCTTGTCTATGACCGCCCGCTCGGCCTCCGTCAGCTCCCCATCCCAGCCCAGCTTCTTCAGCACCGCGACGGTGAACTCGGGATAGCCGCCCTTGATCTCCGACCCCTTGGGATAGTCTGTGGCAAGCAGCGACACGCCCTCCCGTTCCACGCCCCAACGCGCACGGAAGCCGCTGCCGCCTTCCTTCACGGGTACGGCGGTGTTGTACAGGAAGCCGGTGCCGGGGTGCTTCAGCTCCGGAGTGCCCCAACACGGCCAGGGCAAGCCATAATACTCCCCGGCGCAGGGGCCGCTGGTCGCTTGCAGCGTCATCGGGTCGAAATCCGCCTGATGCTTGGCATGCAGCTTCAGCCGCTCCGGCGACTGGCCGCTGTAACCGATGGCGAAGCAGCCGCGGTTGATTTCCCGTAGGATGTCCTCCGACACCGGCACGCCTTCTTCCACGGCGATGTTCTTCACAAGCTGCTCGGCGAAGCCGAACTTCTTCGCGAACAGCAGCATGATCTCCGTATCCTGCTTGCTCTCGAAGATCGGTTTCACCACCTGCTCGCGCCACTGGATCGAGCGGTTGCTTCCCGTGACCGTGCCCGACTGCTCGAACTGGGTGCACGCCGGCAGCAGGTAGGTGCCGTCCTTGCGGTCGCCGGTGATGGCGAAGGTCGTCGGATGCGGGTCCACGACCAGCAGCAGGTCCAGCTTGTTCATGCCCTCCCGCATCACCGGCTCACGGGTGATCGAGTTGGCCGCGTGGCCCCAGGCGACCATGGCGCGGACGT
Organism: uncultured Acetobacteraceae bacterium; assembly: GCA_964242295.1. GTDB lineage: Bacteria > Pseudomonadota > Alphaproteobacteria > Acetobacterales > Acetobacteraceae > DASWOJ01. Next base: position 14,805 of record CAXTDP010000053.1, read on the forward strand.
TGTCCGGCTGGTCCAGCGTGCCCTTTTCCGCCAGCACGGCGTCGAACCAGCGGGTGCTGGGGATGCCCTTGGTTTCCATCAGCTTCTTCGACGCGAAGCGGGACACCAAGTAGTCGTACTCCAGGTCCCAAACCCGCGCGAAGTGCTTCCAGGCCGCCTCGTCCAGGCCGAGGTAGGCGGGCAGGGTGGTGACGTCCAGGCCCATGTCGGTCGCGCCCTGCACGTTGCAGTGGCCGCGGAAGATGTTGGTGCCGCCGCCGCTCTGCCCCATGTTGCCCAGCGCCAACTGCATGATGCTGTAGGCGCGGACGTTGGCCGTCCCCACCGTCTTCTGTGTCGCGCCCATGCACCAGATCACGGTGGAGGGCCGGTTGTGCGACATGATCTCCGCCACCCGGCGCAACTGCGCCCGTGGCACGCCCGTCACCCGCTCGCTTTCCTCCGGGTTCCAGTTGGCGACCTCTTTACGGACCTCGTCCATGCCGTAAACCCGGTTCTCGATGAACTGCTTGTCCTCCCAGCCATTCTCGAACACGTGCCAGAGGATGCTCCAGATGATCGGGATGTCGGT
>CAXTDP010000054.1:0-15288 GCA_964242295.1 uncultured Acetobacteraceae bacterium
TGCAAGCTGATCAGCAGCGAATTGACATCGGCGATCAGCTTCGACGCGGGGCCGCTGATGCCGTTGCTTCCACTCGTGCCCGTGCTGGCCCTCGTGCCGTCCGGGCTTGGGTCGGCATCCAGTGGCAAGCTGGGAAAGGACCCGCGGCGAGACCCCTGGGCACCGCCGGCACCGTTCGTGCTGCTCGCCTGCTGCGTCCTGCTTTCCCTGTGTTGTTGCCAAACCTGGGAGGCATTACCCCCGATGGAACTGATTGACATGCCCTGCTCCTATGCGCGCGATTGCGCACTGGCACGCTCTGCAACAGCCGTTCCAACCCGCAGCCTCGGATTTCCCTGAGAGATTGCATGCCCGGCGGTAAGCATGGAGTGCCGGGCGGCACTTCCTGCCGGCTGGCAAGGGGTGCCAGGCCGACCGCCAACCGCTCCGACCCGTCCATCGCTGCGCTGTCATCGCGAGCCGCTTGCGGACGGGTCGGAGCGGTTGGCGGTCGGCACCAAACAACGCTTCCCGCCCCATCGCTTGCCGCCTACAGCTCCGTCAGCCACAAATCCATATCGCCCGTCCGTTCCCCTGCGGCCGTCAGCATCGCATGGGCATGTCCCCTGTGGTGCGTCTGGTGATTGAACATGTGCGCCACCAGCAGCGCCGTTGGCCGCACCTGCTCCTGCCTGGTGGCGCCGCTGAACCAGGCCGTCGTGCCATCCAACCACTCCTGGCGCACCCGGCCGGCCCAGTCCCGCAGGTCCAGGTCCGCATCCACCCGCGCATCCCGCATCGCCGAGAATTCCTCGAACAAGTCGCCACTCTCAGCCAGCACGACGCCCGGCTTCTCCCAACCGTCGAACCGGGCCATCCACATCCGGTCCGCCCATACGAGGTGACTGAACGTCCCGTGGATCGAGCGCCAGAACGCGCCGCGGTCCCGCCGCCGCTCCTCGTCGGGCAGCCGCGCCGCCGCGGCATACAGGCGGCGGTTCATCTCGGCGTTGTAGGCCGTCAGCGCCTGCACATAGGCCGGGCTGATCATGCCGGCCCCACCTGGATCAGCCGCTTGCCCATGTTCTCCCCCGCATACAGCCCGGCGATGCTGCCCGGCGCCGTCTCGATCCCCTGCAGCACGTCCTCGCGATAGGCGATCCGTCCCTCCCGCACCCAGGGCGCCAGCCGGGCCAGCCCCTCGGGGTAGCGGTCGCGGTAGTCGAACGCCAGGATGGCGGCGATATGCGCCCGCTTGACCAGCACGTGCCGTTCCACGCGCGGCCCCACCGGCCAGTCGGACCAGTCCGCGACCGAGGCGGTGCCGCACACCACGACACGCGCCCGCGGCGCCAGCAGCCGCATCACCGCGTCGCTGACGGGACCGGCGGTGTTGTCGAAATACACGTCCACCCCACCCGGGCAGGCGGCGGCCAGCGCCTCGTCCAGCCCGTCCCCGCGGTAGTCGATCGCGGCGTCATAGCCGAATTCGTCCCGGCACAGCGCCACCTTGGCCGGGCCGCCGGCGATGCCGACCGTGCAACAGCCGGCGATCTTGGCGATCTGGCCGACGCAGGACCCGACCGACCCCGCCGCGGTGCTGACCACCACCGTATCCCCCGGCCGCGGCTGCCCGATGTCGAGCAGGCCGAAGTAGGCCGTCAGCCCGTTCAGCCCCAGCACGCCCAGGGCGGTCTGGACCGGCAGCCCGGCGGTGGCGCCGTGGTCCACCCGGCGCTCGATGGCCGATGCCGGGACGGCGGCCCATTCCTGCCAGCCGAACATGCCGGTCACGGCGTCGCCGGGTTGGTAGGCGGGATGGCGGCTTTCCGTCACGCGGCCGACGGCGTAGGCGCGCATGACGGCGCCGATCTCCACCGGCGGCAAGTAGTTCGGCGCCAGGTTGACCCAGCCGCGCATCGCCGGCTCAACTGACAAGAAGCTGTTGCGGACCATCACCTGGCCGTCGGCCAGCGCGGGCACGGGTGTGTTGACGACCTCGAAGTGTTGGGCCTGCGGGATGCCGGTGGGGCGGCGGCTGAGCAGCACTTGTTGGTTCTGCATGGGGGCGTCCTTTTTGTTGGCTGGCGGCACGGGTCAGCGGAGTCATCGAGGAATCCGTTATTGCCGGCCACCCTTGCGGCGCGGCAATCCCGGGAAGCGGACGCAGGTCCGGCCACTCTTGGATCGCTTCGTCGCCTCGCTGCTTCCAATGACGGGCGTGCAGGCCGAGGTAAAGGCTGTCCTGACAGGGCTGACCGGCAGCCTTGCTGCTCCTATGCTGCGTGGCAGGAGGCCACCATGACCAATGAAGCCCTGCTGCTCCGCGACAACCGGGACGGCATCGCCTGGCTGACGCTGAACCGCCCCGCCGCCCGCAACGCCTTGTCCGCACCGCTGATGTCCGCGCTGCACGCTGCGTTGGACGACATCGAGGCCGATCCCGCCATCCGCGTCGCGGTGATCGCCGGCGCCGGCCCTGCCTTCTGCGCCGGGCACGACCTCCGGGAGCTGCGCGGATTGGACCGGGACGGGGTCGCGGCGCTGTTCGCCCAGTGCTCCGCCCTGATGCAGCGCATCGTCGGGCTGCGCGTGCCGGTGATCGCCCGGGTCCACGGGATCGCCACCGCGGCAGGGTGCCAGCTCGTCGCAAGCTGCGATTTGGCCCTGGCGTCGGACACGGCGCAGTTTGCAACGCCTGGCGTCAACATCGGCCTGTTCTGCTCGACGCCGATGGTGGCGCTGTCCCGAGCCGTGGGACGCAAGGCGGCGATGGAAATGCTGTTGACCGGGGACATGGTGGACGCTCCCCGCGCCGCGGTGCTTGGGTTGATAAACCATGCGGTCCCCCAGGCCGGGCTGGACGACGCGGTCTGGTCATTGGCCCGGCGCATCGCCGGAAAAAGCGGCGCTGCCGTTGCGATCGGCAAGCCCGCCTTTCATTGCCAAGCCGACATGCCCCTAGCCGAAGCCTATGACTATGCCGCCGCCGCCATGGCCCGCAACATGGCCGAACGCGACGCCGAGGAGGGAATTGACGCCTTCCTGCAAAAGCGGGCGCCGGTCTGGGGCGCTTAGCTCTTCGTCCGCGGGTCGTGCGTATGATGCTTGTCGCGCTCCCCGCCGCCGCCTGACACCTGGCTGCGGTCCGGGCTGGTCGCCTCGCCCGGCTCCGGCGGGTTGTTGTCGCGGCCGCCGCTGCCGCTGCGATGCGGCTCGGCATGCGGCTTGGCAGCGTTCTCGTGGCTGCTGCCGGGACCGCCGTGGTGCCGGTCGGTGTTGGGGTGCTTGTCCGGTATGGTCAGCGGTCCCCGCGCGCCGCGGGATGCCGGGTGTTCTGCTTGACGTTGGCGTGGTCGCCCTGCTCGTCCGTGTTGTCGTGCGCCTTGTCCGGGTGGATCGGATGCTGCTTGCCGTTGCTCGAGGCGGTGTTGTCGCCCGGTCCCTTCGTGCTTTGGTTGGCGGGCGGAACCGGCGGCGGATGTGCGGACATATCGTGACTTCCCAAGTTTGATTCATCCCAACGACGGGAACGCCATGGGGATCACCGGAGGCGGGCACACAACCTTGTCACATCCCGCCGATGCAGCCCGGCGCCCGCCCGCCCGTTGTGCCGCCGCAACACGACAGGGATGCGCCCAATGAACGCCAAGTCAAGCGACAAGTCACAGGCCAGCAGCCGCAAGGATGGTTTCGGCACCGAGGGGATCGGTGAGGATGGCGACGGCAGCATGGGCACGGCCGGGACCAGCGCGGGTGGCACCGGCGCCACCGGCCAGGGTGACGACCACAAGGCGGAGGGCGCCCACGGCGAGGAGGACCACGGCGCCCCCGGCCGCCGCAGCCCGGCCAACAAGCAAGGCCCGGACGGCAACGTCCAGTCGGATTAAGGAAACCACCATGCGATACTCAGCCCTTGCGGCAGCGTGCATGCTCGCCTTGGCGCCGGCCGCGGCACTGGCGCAGCAAAAGGACGCGACCCAGTCATATGACAGGTCCAAGCCCGGCAGCAGCAACATCCGCAACTATACCCTGCGCAACACAGCCAATGAGACCATCAGCGAGGCCAGCGTCCAGCTCAGCGACAACTCGACGCGCTCGCTGACCCAAACCGGGCCGATCACCAAGAACCACGCGCAGACCTTTGCGGCGCCGGGTGGGGCCTGCGTGACGGCGGTGCACGTGAAGTTCCAGAACGGGCGGAGCTTGGATGCCCAGGGCATCACGGACTGCACGGCGCAGACGCTTGTGGTGGACGATGGCCGGATACTGGCCCAGGGGTCGCCAACCGCCGGGCCGCCGGCACCGGTGCAGGTGTCGCCGGCGAACTGACGCAGCGGCAGGCCGGCCCAAGCGCATGCTGCGGCCGTGCTGACCGTAGTTCAAGGCAGACGGCCAATGCGCAATTGCCGACCCGGCCTGGGCGTCCCAAGTCTGCCGTCACTAGCAGGCGGTACGCTTGGAAGTTGTCTAGCCTTTAAGCCGGCACGTTCCCCAGAACATGCCGGCGTCGGAACCATGTCAGTCATGGAAACTGGTTGAGGTAGCACCAGCGGTCCCCGGCTTCGACCTATCACGCGCGAAGCGCAGCGGCGCGGCAGCCCAGCAGCAACCGCCACAAAACTTGTCACTCCTTGGTTGCCGCGCCACAAGCGGCCTACAACAACGGATGGTCAATGGTCAGCTCCAACGGATATGGGGGCTGAATTGCGTCGGCTACGCCGGGTCGGCGCCAACCTCCTTGAACATGATGGCCACGGCCACCGGCAGCCCTGCACTACCGACGGCGTAGCCGGGGATCTCCCCAGCGACGCTCCAGCCCAGCCGGGTGCACAGCAGTTCCGCCGCACCGCCGGCTTCGGCGTTCAACGTCAGCAGGGTCCTCCCAGTGCGCGCCGCCGCGGCTTCCCCAGCGAGCAGCAAACCCGTTGCCAGCCCGCGTCGGCGGACGTCTGGATGTATCAGCAACTCGGTCACCTCGGCCCGGTGCCGCTGATTAGGCGGCGTGTCGAGCTTCATCCGCACCATTCCAGCCAGCACGCCGCGGAGCCAGGTGCCCAGCAGCAGGCATCGTCCCTGCGCCACGCCGCTTGCCACGGCGCGCATGTGCTCCCGCGCGGCAGCCGGCGCGAGGGACGGCAGGTAGGACACCGACTCGCCGCCATCCACGCAGGCCAACAGGATGTCTGATAGGCGCCGCACAGCGGAGGCCGCCGCGGCGGCGTCGAGCACGGCAACGCCGTCCACCGGCTTGGCGTAGCCGAACTCCAGGATATCCGGGTCGGTCTCCAGTATCCGGATCGGCCCGCTGCGGACATAGGACCGCTTCTCGTAAAAGCGGTGCGCCCGGTCGAACTGTGTGTCGGTCCACAACAGCAGCCGGGTCGCACCGGCCGCGAGGGCATGGGCCTCGGCGGTATCCAGCAGCCGGTGCGCCAATCCCGTGCCGTGCCGGTCGGGGTGGACATAAACCCGGCAAACCTCCCAGGTGCCGGCACCGCGCGGCACGGCTGCAATCATGCCGGTGACGGCACCGGCGTCCTCCGCAACCCACAGCGCTCCCCCCGGTGCGGCATAGTAGGCGGCCGGTGCCAGCAGCCCTGGGGCATCCCCTTCCACGTCCAAGACGTAGTTGTAATCCGCCCAGCAGCGGCTGATGAGGGCGATGACGCCGGATGAGTCTGCGTCTTGGCCGGGGCGGATCAGGGCCAAGGGCAAACTGGCACCCGTGCGGCGGGCACACCATTTTGCGACCTCAAAACCTCCTGGGGCCGGCGCCGGAAACGCTGCACAGGACGACATTCCGCCTTCTGCTCCCTCTCCTTCCGGAAGAGGGTTGGGGTGAGCGGGCGGGCGGGCGCAACCTTCAATGACGCGTTACGGCGTTGGCCCGGTTCCGAACGCGCCCTGCGTTGCGCCGAAGACCCCCTCACCCCAACCCTCTCCCGGAGGGAAAGGGAACAGGAAGCAGGGTCATCGCAGGCTGGTGCAGAACGCCACGATGCGGCGGCACGCCTCCGCAAGCGATGCATCGTCCGTCGCGTAGCTGATCCGCACATGCGGCGACATGCCGAACGCCGCGCCGTGGACCAGTGCGACATGCTGCTCATCCAGCAGCGCCAAGGCGAAATCCTCGTCCGTCCGCAGGTGGGCGCCGGCCGGAGTGGTCTTGCCCAGGCAGCCCGCCACGCTGGGATACACGTAGAACGCGCCCTCGGGCCGGTGGCAGAACATGCCCGGCGCCGTGTTGAGCGCATCCACCACCATGTCACGCCGCCGCTTGTAGGCCGCCACCATCCTCGGCACCGCATCCTGCGGCCCATCCAGCGCCGCCGCCGCCGCGGCCTGGCCGATCGTGGACACCCCGGCCGCAACCTGGCCCTGCATGTTGACCATTGCCTTGACCAACGCCCGTGGTCCCGCGGCAAAGCCGATGCGCCACCCGGTCATCGCATAGGTCTTGGACACGCCGCTGACCGTCAACGTGCGGTCCCGCAGCCGCGGCTCCACGGCGGCCATCGTCGCATGGGCGCCGTCGAACACCAGGTGCTCATACATGTCGTCCGACATGATCCACACGTGCGGGTGGCGCAGCATGACCTCGCTCAAGGCCGCCAGCTCGTCCGCCGACACGGCTGACCCCGTCGGGTTGTTGGGGCTGTTCAAGATCAGCCACTTGGTGCGCGGAGTGATGGCGGCGTCCAGGTCCTCGGGCCGCAGCTTGAAGCCGTTGTTCTGCGGGCAGGTGACGATCACCGGCTCGCCGCCGACCACCCGGGTCATCAGCGGATAGGCGCCCCAGTAGGGGGCAGGGATCAGCACCTCGTCGCCCTCGTCCATCGTCGCCATCAGGGCGTTGAAGATGACGCCCTTGCCGCCGTTGCCCACGGTGATCTGGTCCAGCGCGAAGTCCAGGCCGCTGTCCCGCTGGAACTTGCGCTGGATGGCGCGCTTGAGGGCGGGCTGGCCATCCTGGGGCGGATACTTGGTGTCGCCGCCCAGGGCAGCCTGGTGCGCGGCCTCGATGGCATGGGGCGGGCTGGCGAAGTCCGGCTCGCCAATGGTGAGCATGATCACCTTGACCCCGGCGTTGCGCATGGCACGCGCCTTGATGGTCATGGCGACGGTGGCCGCCACGGGCACCCGGGCCAGGCGACGGGCAAGGGCAGGGGAAGCACCCGCTGCTCCCTCTCCCTCCGGGAGAGGGTTGGGGTGAGGAAGGCTCAAAGGACGGGCTCTGGGATTTGAAGCACCTCTCCGGTGGGATGTGCTGGGGCCGGCATGGTTGAGGACACTCCTACCTGGCCAACGTCGGCGCTGGCGGCTTCCCTCACGCCGGCCCTCTCCCGTAGGAAGAGGGAGCAGGGCATCACTTCAGCCCTTCGCAAAAGTGCTGTATCCGTTCGCAGGCCGTCCGCAGTTGCTCCGTCGCGGCGGCGTAGCTGATGCGGATGTGGCCGGGATACATGAAGGCGCTGCCGTGCACGGCGGCGACGCCCTCCTCGTCCAGCAGTGCCAGGACAAAGCTTTCGTCGTCGGTGATGCTGGCGCCGCCGCGGCTGGTCTTGCCGATGCAGCCGTGGACACCCGGGAAGACGTAGAATGCGCCCTCCGGCGTGTGGCAGTTGAGGCCCGGCGCCTGGTTCAGCATGGACACCACCATGTCGCGCCGCTGCTGATACACCTCCACCATCTCGCCGATGAAGTCCTGTGGGCCGTTCAGCGCCTCGACCGCGGCGGCCTGGCTGACGCTGCTGGTGTTGGAGGTGCTCTGGGACTGCAGCTTGTCCATCGCCTTGACGAGTTTCGCCGGGCCGCCGGCGAAGCCGATGCGCCACCCGGTCATCGCATACGCCTTGCTGCACCCGTTCATGGTGACGGTGCGGTCGCGCAGGCGAGGCTCGACCTCCACCAGCGTCGAGAACTTGAAGCCGCCATACACCAGCTTCTCGTAGATATCGTCGGTGAACACCCAAACGTCGGGATGCCGCAGCAGCACGTCGGCGATGGCGCGCAGCTCCTCCGTCGTATAGGCGGCGCCGGTCGGGTTGTTGGGGCTGTTCAGCATCAGCCACTTGGTGCGCGGCGTGATGGCGGCCTCCAGGTCCTCGGCCCGCATCTTGAAGCCGTTGTTCTGGCCGCAGGGCACGAAGACGGGGGTGCCGTCCGCAAGCGACACGATGTCGGGGTAGCTGACCCAGCACGGCGTGGGGATGATCGCCTCGTCGCCGGCGTTCAGGGTAGCGACCATGGCGTTGAAGATCACCTGTTTGCCACCGGTGGAGATGATGATCTCCTCCGGCTTGTAGTCGAGTCCGCTGTCCCGCTTGAACTTGGCGGCGACGGCCTGGCGCAGCGCCATCGTGCCGGCGACGTCGGTATACTTGGTGTCGCCCTGCTGGATCGCGCGGATCGCGGCCTGCTTGACGTTGTCCGGCGTGTCGAAGTCGGGCTCCCCCGCAGACAGGCTGATGATGTCCCGCCCGCCAGCCTTGAGCACCCGCGCCTTGCTGGTGATGGCGATGGTCTGGCTGGGGCTGATGCGGTTCAGGCGTTCGGCGACAAGGTCCATGGGAGGTCCGGCTGTGTTTGGAAGGCGGAGACATTAGGCCCGTCTCCCAGGCGGCACAACAACACCCGCCTGAAGCACCTCGCCTGACAATTCATGGCATGCTGCAAATCCAGCCAGGGTCCATCGTGCCGGCGAACTCAAAAGGAGAGTCACGTGCGCCGTTCCCTGATGCTTGCCGCCGCTGCCGCCCTGCTCGGCCTTCCGGGCTTGCCAGCGCTGGCGCAATCCGCCGGGCAGACGATTGACGTGGGCGGTTGGAAAGTCACGCGGCTGCACAACACCGATGGCAGCTTCAAGCAGTGCACGGCCAAGATCACCTATGACGACAAGTCCATCCTGGCCTTCGCCGTCGCTGCGTCCAAGAAGCTTTATGTCGTCATCATCGAACCTGACTTCAAACTGACCGAGGGCCAGACTTACAAGGCCAAGTACAACATCGACAAAAAGGCAGTGGTGTCGGCCGACGCCGTCGCCGCGGATGGGACGACCCTGGTGATCCCGGTCGAGAATCAAAGCCCCTTCATGGAAGGTGCAATGGCCGGCAACACCCTGACCATTGATGCCGGCGGTGAAAGCATCGAGGAGCCGCTGACCGGCAGCAAGGACGCGATCAACCAGTTGGGCCAGTGCGCCGTCGCGGCCCTGGGCGGGACCTGAGCAAACCTCCGCACGTCCGCGCAGGAACGCAGCCCTAAGCGGAACCGCGCCTGGAGCAGCAGCAGAGCTGGGCATAGGCGGCCTGGCCTGTTGGCCCGCCTTTCCCATGACCGCCTGGCTTCTCGATGGTCGGGAGGCCTACTTCGGCGCCGTCCCCGACTCCCAACCCAGCAGTGCAGAGGCGATCGTTGCCGGATTTGCCGAAAGCGGCTTCTTTAGTCGGCGAAAGCAGATTGCAGCCAGGTCCGGACGGCTGATCTGCATATGCACAAGGCAAGGCTTGCTTGCCGGTTCCAGCCAGCTTTTTCGAAACTTAGTCGTGACAAATATTGACGGGCATGAATGTGCGTTTGAGGATTAATTCGTTTCGGTATGGAAGAGGCGTCCCGCCTCATGCATGGAACCGGAACAGGTCTAATGGTGAACCTTCTTTTCTCTGCCCAGGGCCGCATCAACCGCGGCCGGTTCTGGTTTGGGGTGCTGTTGCAGGTGGTGGGGATGGGCGCGGCCGTTGCCTTGTTCATGCTGCTCCGGACGCTCATGCCCAGCACCAGCGTTGACGGCGGGTTCAAGGCGGACGGCGTCGAGGCCTTGCCGTATCTGCTGCTCATGCTCGGCTGCTTGATCGCGATGGTCTGGTCAGGGATTTGCCTGGGTGTGAAGCGCTACCACGACCGCAGCAAATCCGGCGCTTGGATCCTGGTTCAGTTCGTCCCCTTGATCGGCTCAATCTGGTATTTGGTCGAGGCCGGGTGCCTGGCTGGCACGCCAGGGTCGAACCGGTTCGGCCTGGCCTCCCTCGCTGCACCGATGCCAGGCGGCCTGGCAACCTGATCCAGGCCGAGCACCGGCCTGGAAACCCACGGCTGCACCAAGCATTGCTGGCCTTGACTTGGATGGTTCCTGTCAAGGCCGGCAGCAACCTGGCCTGCGGGAAATGTAAGAAGGCAGGCGTCCTCACGGCCAGCAGCCGCCTGCGCTGAACCGGCGAGGCTAAACCGGCGCCTGCGGACCAACGCCATGGCAGCGAGCCTTCCCGGCGCAAACGGGAGGGGCACACTGACCCTGACGCGGACAGTGGAACCGGCGCCGCGCAGCCTTCCCCGCTACGCTCGACGCGAGAACTGTGGCGGCGGCCCCGTCCCATCCCGGTCAAAGCGGTGCGCTGCGCCGCCGGACCGCAGCGCATGACTTTGTAGAGCAGGTCGCAATCAGGTTCCGGCGCGCAGCGACCGGGTCCGAAGCTGCAAGAAGCCGCCCGCAAACCGGTCTGGGCATTCGCGTGCCGACGGATAATATGGTCGGATGCGGGGGCGCTGGCGCGAGCCGTGGCCGGACGCTTGCAGCCCGGCACATGGCGACCGTCGGCGCCCCCACGCACCCAGGAGAGCGGCATGGCCCTTCGACGACGCGACCTGATGGCCACCGGCCTTGCCGCCCTGGCGCGACCTGCCGTCGCCCAGCCCGCCCGCACCCTGCGCTTCATCCCCGAGGGTGATGTGGCCGTGCTGGACCCGATCTGGACCACCGCCACCGTCACCCGCAACCACGGCTACCTGGTGTTCGACACCCTATACGGCCAGGACGCCGCATTCCAGGTGCAGCCGCAGATGGTCGCCGGGCACATGATGGAGGCCGACGGCAAGCTGTGGCGCCTGACCCTGCGTGATGGCCTGCGCTTCCATGACGGGGAGCCGGTGCGGGCGCAGGACGCCGTGCCGAGCATCCGGCGCTTCGCCGCGCGGGACGCCTTTGGCCGGGCGCTGATGGAGGCGACCGACGAGCTATCGGCGGCCGATGACCGCACGATCCAGTTCCGGCTCAAGCGGCCGTTCCCGCTGCTGCCGGCGGCGTTGGGCAAGACCGGCACCTCCATGCCCTGCATCATGCCGGAGCGCCTGGCCCGCACGGACGCCAACACCCAGGTCACCGAGATGGTCGGCAGCGGACCCTACCGTTTCCTGCCCGGGGAGCGGGTGCCGGGGTCGCTGGTGGCCTATGAGCAGTTCGGAGGCTACGTTCCGCGCCCGGATGGACCCGCCACCTTCACCGCCGGGCCGAAGCGCGCCGGGTTCGACCGGGTGGAATGGCAGGTGATCCCCGACGCCGGCACCGCCGCGAGCGCGCTGGCCAACGGCGAGGTGGACTGGTGGCAAAGCCCGGTGCCCGACCTGCAAGGCATGCTGCGCCGCAAGCCCGGCATACGCATCGAGGTGCTGGACCCCGGCGGCGGCCTGGGCTGCCTGCGCTTCAACCACCTGTTCCCGCCCTTCGACAACCCTGCGATCCGCCGGGCGCTGCTGGGCGCGGTGGACCAGGCGGAGGTGATGCGTGCCGTGGCCGGGGACGACCGGGCGCTGTGGAAGGACCACGTCGGCGTATTCAGCCCCGGCACGCCGATGGCGACCGACGCCGGCACGGACGCCGTAGTGGGCAAGCGGGACTTTCCGGCGGTCCGCCGCGCCCTGGCCGCCGCCGGCTATGCCGGGGAGAAGGTCGTCTTCCTGGACCCGACCGACTACCCGGCCACCCATGCGATGGCGCTGGTGATGGCGGACGCCTTCCAGCAGTGCGGGATGAACGTGGACTTGGTCAGCACCGACTGGGGCACGCTGGTGCAGCGGCGCAGCAGCCGCAAGCCGCCTGCGGAGGGCGGGTGGAACGTGTTCCTTACCTACCTGAACGGCACCAACAACTTCGACCCGGCAAGCCAGCTCGGCCTGCGCGGCAACGGGGACGGCGCCTGGTTCGGCTGGGCCAGCGCGCCGCGGCTGGAGGCGCTGCGGGCGGAGTGGTTCGAGGCGCCGGACCTAGCCTCGCAACAGCGCATCTGCGCCGAGATCCAGCGGCAGTTCTTCGTGGACGTGCCCTACCTGCCGTTGGGCGCCTACTACGACGCGACGGCGACCCGGCGGCTGGGGAGCATGCGGATGGGGTTCCCGCAGTTCTATGACGTGCAGCGGGCGTGACGCCGGCAGCACGGCCGCCCGTTCCGGCTTCGCGGCGGGCGCCTTGCCGGATGCAGCCCGCGTGCCGAAGATGACCAGGGGGCAAGCTCCGCCCCAGAACCGCTGCGAGGGTCAGGTCATGACGGCACCAGGTCCATTCGAACGCCTGCGCGACGGCGCCGGGCCGCTGTGGACGGAGTTCACCGGCCATCCCTTCGTGCGCGGCCTCGGCGACGGGACGCTGCCCACCCCGGCCTTCCGGCGATACCTGACGCAGGACTACCTGTTCCTGATCCAGTTCGCCCGCGCCTATGCCCTGGCCGGCTACAAGGCGCAGCGCCTTGCGGACCTGCGGGCGGCCTCCGACGGGTATGCCGCGATTCTGGGCGAGCTGCCGCTGCATGTGTCCTTCTGCGCGGGATGGGGGTTGGACGAGGCTGGCATGGCGGCCGAGCCTGAGGCGCTCGAAACCATCGCCTACACCCGCTTCGTGCTGGACTGCGGCGCTGCCGGCGACCTTCTTGACCTGTATGCGGCGCTGGCGCCCTGCGTGCTTGGATATGCCGACATCGGAACGCAGCTTGCGGCCCGGCTCGCGCCGGGCAACCCTTACGCGCCGTGGATCGAAACCTATGCCGGGCCGGAGTATCAGGCGGCTGCCGCTGCGACGCGGACCACGTTGGCCCGGCTCTGGGCCGAGCGAGGCGGCGACGCGCGTGCGGCGGCCCTGCAAGCGACGTTCAGCACCGCCGTCCGCCTTGAGGCCGCGTTTTGGAGCATGGGTTGGCGGGAGGCTGCGGTGGACCCGGACTTGGATCATGGCCGCTTCAAACGGGGCGGGAGCTAGCCCGGTCCATTCGCCCCTGCAGCCACCACGCTCCGCCTAGCGCCAGCGACACCACAAGCAGGATCACCGTCGCCAAAGCGTTCAGTTCCGGCGTCACGCCCAGGCGCAGGGCGGAGAACACCACCATCGGCAGGGTCGTCGCCCCCGGCCCAGACACGAAGGTCGCAACCACCAGGTCATCCAGCGACAAGGTGAAGGCCAGCAGCCAGCCGGACAGCAGCGCCGGGGCCAGCAGCGGCAGCGTGACCAGGAAAAATGCCTTCAAGGGCGAGGCGCCCAGGTCCATGGCCGCATCCTCCAGCTCGGTACCGGCGTCGGCCAGCCGCGCCTCGATCACGACGGCGACGTAGGACAGGCTGACGGACACGTGGGCCAGGGTGATGGTCAGCGCCCCGCGTCCCTCGGGCCAGCCCAGCGTCTGCTCCATCTGCACGAACAGCAGCAGCAGCGACAGGCCAACCAGCACGTCCGGCAGCACCAGCCGCGCCGACAGCAGCGCCGCGAAGGCGCCCCGCCCGGCAAACCGCCCGAACCGCGCCAGCGCCAGCCCGGCCAAGGTGCCCAGCACCGTCGCGCCCGTCGCCGACAGCGCCGCCACACGCAGGGATAGGCCAGCCGCTTCGATCAGCTTGTCGTCCTGCCACAGCGCGGCATACCAGCGCAGGGAAAAGCCGCTCAGCACCGTGGTCAGGCGGGACGGGTTGAAGCTGGTTGCGACCAGCAGCAGCACGGGGATGTAGAGGAACGCGTAGCCGGCAATCAGGCACGCGGTCAGAAACCGGCCGCGCTTCATGAAGCCCCGCTGGCGGCCGCGCCGTCCGGCCGAAGGTTCCAAGATCTAAGGCACGAGTGCTCATTGCTCCCTCTCCCTCCGGGAGAGGGTCGGGGGGAGGGAGGCCGCAAGCACGGACCCAGGCCCCATGCGGACCGATCCTGTTCCACGCAAGAACGGCGCCTGCGGTTTCCCTCACCCCAACCCTCTCCCGCAGGAAGAGAAAGCAAGCAGCGTCGTCGCGTCCCCTGGTGGAGGCGGCCCATCCTCTTCATCCCCGTGCCCGCAGCAGCACCATCGGCACCAGCAGCGCCAGCAGCAGCGCGTTGGCAACGGTGGCCGCCATCGGCCAGTCGCGGTTGCTGAAGAACTCGTTCCACAGCGCGCGGCCGATGGTCTGTGCGCCGGGGCCGCCCAGCAGCTCGGGGATGACGTATTCGCCCACCGCCGGGATGAACACCAGCGCCAGCCCGGCCGCGATGCCCGGCAGGGATTGCGGCAGCGTCACCGTCAGGAACGCCACCCAAGGCGTCGCGCCGAGGTCCGCCGCGGCCTCCTCCAGCGCCGGGTCGCGGCGGGACAGGCGGGCATAGAGCGGCAGGATCATGAAGGGCAGGTAGGCGTAGGTGACGCCGATATACATCGCCGCATTCGTGTAAAGCAGCCGCGCCGCCGGCAGGCCCAGGGAGGTCAGTACCAGGTCCACCCAGCCCCCGTCCCGCAGCAGCCCGATCCAGGCAGTGATGCGCAGCAGGAAGCCGGTCCAGAACGGCAGCATCACCAGCAGCAGCAACGCGGACCGCCAACGGTCCGGCGCACGGGCGATGGCGAGCGCCATCGGGTAGCCCAGCAGCAAGCACGCGACCGACGACACGCCCGCAACCGCCAGGCTCTTCAGCCCGGCGTCGAGGTAGAACCGGTCCTCGGTCAAGGTGGCGTAGTTGGCCGGGTCCGGAGCCACGCCGAGCGGGGTGTAGGGCGGGACGCCGGGCACGCTGGTGGAGAACGAGAGCAGCGCCACGATCAGTACTGGCAGCGCCACAGACAGCAGGAGCCAGGCCCAGACGGGCAGCAGGATAAGGAGGCGGTTCATGGAATAGGGACGGCCCTGCTCTCTCTCCCTCCGGGAGAGGGTTGGGGTGAGGGAGGCGGCAGGGGCCGTGCTTGACCGCCTGGGGGATGATGTTTGATGGGCCGGGGACAGTCCGTGCGGCTTCCCTCACCCCGACCCTCTTCCGGAGGGAGAGGGAGAAGGAAGCAGCCTGCCACTCCGAAGGTGTCCGTGCTCATTCCGGCAGCATCACGCAGGCGTCCGGCGCCCACGACACCACCACGGCGCTGCCGGGCGGCAGCAGCGCGCCCGCGCCGTCAGCCAGGGATTGGGACACCAGCAGCACGGTGCCCCCGGGCAGCCGGACCTCATGGTCCCTGGCATCTCCGCGGTAGGCGCTGTCGGCCACCGTGCCGGCCGTGCTGTTCACTCCTGCCGCGGCCCCCGGCGCTATCCGCAGCC
>CAXTDP010000055.1:0-15244 GCA_964242295.1 uncultured Acetobacteraceae bacterium
GCAGCCCAGATCGCCCTGTGAGCCTGTCGCGGGAAGGAGCATTTAGAATTGCTGAGGCGGAACATACCCCTGCGCCCCGGCGTCTCCGTCCCAAATCGGACCCTCTACCGCATGAAAGCACCGGCATGGCACGCGTCTTCATCACTGGCTCCTCCGACGGCCTGGGCCGCATGGCCGCCCAACTATTGGTGGAGGAGGGACACCAGGTGGTCCTGCACGCCCGGAACGCGGACCGGGGCCGGGACGCGCTGGCTGCCGTGCCCGGCGCGGCTGCCGTCCTGACCGGAGACATGGCGAGCGTCGCCCAGACGCGGAGGCTGGCGGAGGCAGCCAACGCGCACGGGCCGTTCGACGCGGTGATCCACAACGCCGCCATCGGCTTCCGCGAGCGGCGGCGCGTGCTGACCGAGGACGGCCTGCCGCATGTGTTCGCCATCAACACGCTGGCGCCGTATATCCTGACCGCCCTGATCCGCCCGCCGGCGCGCCTGGTTTACGTCAGCTCCGAGCTGCACCGCCGTGGCCACGCCGGCCTGGACGACCTGCTGTGGGAGCGGCGGGACTGGCGGGGCAACCAGGCCTACTCCGACAGCAAGCTGCACGATGCGCTGCTGGCCTTCGCCGTCGCCCGCCGCTGGCCCGGCGTCCGCTCCAATGCCTTGGAGCCGGGCTGGGTGGCGACCAAGATGGGCGGCGCGCATGCGACGGGCGACCTGGACGCGGCGCACCGCACCCAGGCGTGGCTTGCGGTGTCCGACGACGCCGGGGCGGCAGTCACGGGCGAGTACTTCTTCCACAAGCGCCCGCGCAAGCCGGGTGGCGCCACCCGCGATGCCGCGTTGCAGGACGGGTTGCTCGCCGAATGCGCGCGGCTGTCCGACGTGCCGTTCCCCGGCCACGCTGCTCCCGGAGATGCATCGTTATCCCGCCCGTCCCGGGATGGCGTCGTGCGGGAAGATCACGGCTGAGCGGTCCAGTTCGCGCAGGCTGCGGCGGCCCGTGAGGCCGAGCGTGAGGTCCAGCTCGGCGGCGAGGTTGGCGATCACTGCCGCGACTCCTTGCTCGCCGGCCAGCGCCAGGCCCCAGATATACGGCCGCCCGATCAGCACCGCCCGGGCGCCGAGGCTCAGCGCCTTGAAGATGTCGGCCCCGGTCCGCACGCCGCTGTCGAACAGCACCGGGATGCGCCCGGCGACGGCGTCCACCACGCCGGGCAGGGCGTCCAGCGCGGCGATGGCGCCGTCCACCTGGCGCCCGCCGTGGTTGGAGACGATTACCCCGTCCATGCCGGCCTGCACGGCGCGGCTGGCGTCGTCGGGATGGACGATGCCCTTCAGCAGGATCGGCAGCCGCGTCCGTTCGCGCAGGAAGGGCAGGTCGTCCCAGGTCAGGTCCGGGCGCGAGTAGATCGCCAGGAAACGCCGCACCGCCGCCAACGCGGCGCCGGATGACAGCGTCCGGGCCGGGCCGCCCTGGAATGAGCGCAGCAGCTCCAGCACCGACCGCAGCGCGCCCAAGCCGGGCCGGGGCGGCTTGGGCGCCGGGCCGCCGTCCAGCGGAAGCTGTCCGAATACCGGGTCAGAGGTGTAGTTGGCGATGCCCCGGCCCCGCAGGAACGGCAGGTAGCCGCCGTCAAGGTCGCGGACCCGCCAGCCCAGCAGCGTGGTGTCGAGCGTGACCACGATGGCCTCGTAGCCCGCCCGCTCCGCCCGCCCGATGAAGCTTGCGGTCAGCTCGTTGCGTGAGGACCAGTAGAGCTGGAACCAGCGGGGTCCGTCGCCGATGGCCGCTGCGATCTGCTCCATCGGGCGCGATGCCTGGCTGGAGGTGACGAAAGGGATGCCGGCGGCCGCGGCGGCGCGGGCCGCGGGCAGGTCGGCATCCCGGTGCGCCATCTCCAGCACGCCGATGGGGCCGAGCAGGATCGGCAGCGGCAGGGTGCGGCCGAACAGCTCGATCGTCAGGTCCCGGGTGGACACGTCCCGCATCACCCGTTGCACGATGCGGCAGCGGTCGAAGGCGTCCCGGTTGGCAGCGGCGGTATGCTCGCCGCCAGCGCCTCCCGCGAAGTAGGCGGCGGCATCGCGGCTGAGCTTTCGCAGTGCTTCGGCTTCCAGCCGTTCCGGCGAGGCCGGGACCGGCTGCCGGCGCCCGGCGAACCCGGCGATGTAGATGCCCTCCTGGCGCCTCCGGCCAATGCCCGCTGCGCTGTCACGGGCCGGCGGATCAGCCGGCGCCTCACCTGTACGGTCCACCATGCGCCTCCACGTCAACAGGGAGAAAGCGGGTCCGGTCCAACCGCAGGTCCGCCGGGTGCCGAAGGGCTTCCCTGCCTTCAAGCCGTCCCAAACGGCTGCTGAAGCAGGCCGTCCAGCGCCCGGTTCACCATCGGGTGAAACTTACCCTTGGGCAAGCTTAACGGCTGGCGCCAGGTATGCCGGTTTCATACGGTCCCGCGTCATGGCTGCCATCTTCCGCCCAAGCGCAAACCTATGGATGGAGCTGTCGGTGCTCTCCACGGTTGCGACGCAACGACCAGTCCGCGCGGATTTGGACTGCTGGCGTTGCGCGCGACGCAAGCGACAGGCAAGGTTTGCAGCACGGCGTTTGGCGCAGCACACGGAGACGCTGCCGTGCCCCGCGTGATCCGCGTCGCCGCCGCCCAGATGGGGCCAAACCAGCGCGCCGACAGCCGCGCATCCATCCTGGCCCGCATGGTTGGCCTGCTGGAGGATGCGGCCCGGCAAGGCGCCACCCTCGTCGTCTTTCCCGAGCTGCCCTTCACCACCTTCTTCCCGCGCTGGCTGCTGCACGGCGGAGATCTCGATGCGTTCTTCGAACCGGCGATGCCCAATCCGCAAGTGCAGCCCTTGTTCGACCGGGCGCGTGCGTTGGGCGTCGGCTTCTACACCGGTTACGCCGAGCTGACGCCCGAGGGTCGCCGCTTCAACAGCGCGCTCCTCGTCGCCCCGGACGGCGCCCAGTTGGGCAAGTACCGGAAGGTCCACCTGCCAGGCTCCGTCGAGCCGCGGCCCGGCGACCGGTTCCAGCAGTTGGAGAAACGCTACTTCGATTACGGCAACCTCGGCTTTCCCACCTTCCGCGCGCCGCCGTCCTGGCATGGCGGCATCCTGGGGATGCTGGTCTGCAACGACCGCCGCTGGCCGGAGGCATGGCGCTGCCTGGGCCTGCAGGGGGTGGAGATGGTGCTGGTCGGCTACAACTCCGCCGCCTACGACCCGAACGGCGGCACGTCGGAGGATGCGGGGCTGCGTACCTTTCATTCCCGCCTGGCGGCGCAGGCCAACGCATACATGAACGCGACCTGGGCGGTGGCGGTCGCCAAGGCCGGGGCGGAGGACGGGTCCGGCCTGATCGGCGGCACCTGCATCGTGGACCCGAACGGGCTGGTCGCCGCCGAGGCCACGACGCTGGGCGACGAGCTGGTGGTCGCCGACTGCGACCTGGACGCCTGCCACCAGGGCAAGGAGAAGATGTTCAACTTCGCCGCCCATCGCCGGCCCGAGCAGTATCGCCGCATCGTGGACCAGGTGGGCGCCGTGCCGCCGCCGGCCTTGGCGTAGCCGCGCCAGGTGCAGCAGCGCATCCTCGCCATCAACCCGAACAGTTCCACGGCCTGTACCGACGGCATCCGGGCATCGCTGGCGCCGTTCGCCGCGGCGGGTCCGAGCATCACCGTGGAAGCCCTGCGGGATGGCCCGCCGGCGGTCGCGACCTGGCGCGATTGGCATGCGGTAGCCGGGCCGCTGCTGCGCCGGGTCGAGGCGGCCGAGGCGTCCGGGCCACCCGACGCCTACATCATCGCCTGCGTTTCCGACCCTGCCGTGGACCTGCTGCGGAGCGTCACCGCCCGCCCGGTGTTCGGTGCCCTGCGGGCCGGGATTGCGGCGGCGATGGCGCGGACCGACCGCTTTGGCCTCGTCGCCTTCGTCGGAGCCAGCGTGGCCCGACACCGGCGCGTGCTGCAAGCCATGGGCCTGGAGCACCGCTGCGCTGCCAGCCTGTCGCTCGACCTGCCGATGGATACCCTGACCCACCCCGATGCCTGCCGGCCGCGCCTGCTGTCGGTCGCGCAGGAGTTGAAGGCACGCGGCGCCGATGCCGTGGTCCTGGGTTGCGCGGGGATGGCGGGTCACCGACGCTTCCTTGAGGATGCGGCCGGCCTGCCCGTCATCGAGCCGGTCCAGGCGGCAGCCGTGCAGGCGCTGCTGGCCTGCGCATGATGGCACTGTTCCGGTCACCCTAACCCAAGGCTTGCATGATGGACTTGGTGGTGTGCGGCGCGATGCTCGCGGATGGCAGCGGCCCGGTGGATGTCGGCATCGCCGCGGGCCGCATCGCCGCCGTAGCACCTGCCCTGCAGGCGGACGCACCCGCGATCCCGGCGGAAGGCTGCCTGCTGATCCCCGGCCTGGTCGAAACCCACCTGCATTTGGACAAGACCTGCATCCTGGACCGCTGCACGGCGTCCGAGGGGTCGGTGGCCGAGGCGGTGCGCCTGACCTCCGCCGCCAAGCGGGGCTTCACGCCGGAGGACGTCCATGCTCGCGGGCGCCGCACCCTGGAGCGCTGCATCGGCTGGGGCACCACCCGCATACGCACCCAGGTCGAGGTGGACCCCGGCATCGGCATGCGCGGGTTCGAGGGGGTGCAGCAGCTTGCGCGCGACTACGCCTGGGCCGTGGACATGGAGATCTGCGTCTTTCCCCAGGAAGGCCTGACCGACAGTCCCGGCACCGACGAGCTGCTGGTCGAGGGCCTGCGCCGCGGCGCCCGGGTGATCGGCGCCGCGCCGTACTGCGACGCCGACCCGCGCGGGCAGATAGACCGCATCTTCGCCATCGCCCGCGAGTGGGACGTGGACGTGGACATGCACCTGGACATGGGCGACACGCCGGACGGGATGCAGGTCGAATACGTCTGCCGCAAGACCGAGGAGCTGGGCTGGGGCGGCCGGGTCGCGGTCGGGCACGTGACGCAGATGTCGCTGGTGCCGCCTGCGCGGCTCGCGTCGCTGGCGGCGACGCTGGCGCGGGCCGGAGTGGCGGTGACGGTGCTGCCCTCCACCGACCTGTTCCTGCAGGGGCGGACCCACGACCATGCCGTCCCGCGCGGGGTGACGCCGGTGGAGCGGTTGCGGGCGGCTGGCGTCACCTGCTCGGTCGCGACCAACAACGTGCTGAACCCGTTCACGCCCTACGGCGACGCCAACCTGCTGCGGATGGCGAACCTGTATGCCAACGTTTGCCAGGTCGCCCGTCCGGCGGACCTGCTGGCCTGCCTGGGCATGGTGACGGGCGACGCGGCGCGGCTGATGCGGGCGGATGGCTATGGCATCTGGGCTGGCGCCGCGGCGGACCTGGTGCTGCTGGACGCCGGCACCAGCGCCGCGGCGGTGGCGGAGCTGGCGCAGCCGCTGTGGGGAATGAAGGCGGGGCGCATGACGTTCTCCCGTCCCCGCCCGTCGTTGCATCCGCCCGATGTGGGCATGGGACACTGCCGCTGACGCCGCCGCGGGTCGGCGTGGCGCAGGTTTGGCGGCAACCGCGGCGTTCGGCGCCAAACCTGCCGGGGCTATGTCCAGTAGTGCCTTTCCCTAGTCTCGGGCTATGCCGTACTCACTATCCTCCATTCCTCGCCATGCTGCCGACCGCTCTCCGCTCCGACGTTTTTGCCATTGCGAGCGGCCCAGCGATGCGGCAAATCAACGGCTGCAAGCGTGGTCCCGTTCGCCCCAGGGATCGCCGTGGCATACACGGCTCGCAGTGACGGCGCGCCTGCGCACGGGTCAGGGCAGTTCGCCGTGCCAGTAACGCATGCATTCGCAACGAAATGCTGCACTGCACAAAATATCTTGCAATAGGACGTTGGCGCTCCCATAAGAGTGATGCTGCACTGCAACATAACCGGAGGGGCCGACCCCCGGGCTTTCTTGGAGGATCATCCAATGTCCTACACCACGTTTCCCGCCGCAGATGCCTTCTCGTTTGGCCGCACCATCGCCGACATGAAGCAGGGCGTTGACGCTGCCACCGGCGCCCAGTCCGACATGACTCACAAGGCCGCGCAGATCGGCAAGGACTTCGTCGCGTTCAGCCAGGGCAACATGGAAGCCTTCGCCCAGGCCAGCCAGACGTTCGCCGCCGGCTCGCAGGACCTGCTCCGGGAGATGATGTCGGCTGGTCAGGCGATCATGCAGGAGGCGCTGAGCAACATGCGCGCCACCGCCTCCGCCAAGACGCCCAAGGCTGCAATCGAGCTGCAGGTCAACTTTGTCCGCTCCTCGACCATCCAGATCATCACCGAGAGCGCCCGCATCGCCCAGTCCGGCGCTGACCTGGCCGAGCGCGTGTCCGCTCCGCTGGTGACCCGTATGGTGGTCGGCGCCGAGATGGTGACCTCCCAGCGCGTCTGACACGCCCCGGCCGGGCTGCGTGGCCCGGCCGGCGCCCGCTTGCTAAGCCGGCTTGTCCGGCTTGGCCTTGCCCGGCGCATCGTCGTCTGGCGCTGCGCCGGGCTGCGGCGCCCATTCGTCGGCGATCATCCCCTGCTCGTTGCTGATTTCCTCGACGTCCCGTTTGGACGGCGGGGGAGAGATGTAGGGCTTGCGCTCCGGCGGTGTCGTCGTGGTCATGATTGCGTTTCCATGCTGTCCGCATCCGCAACGCCTGCCAGGCCATCCGGCTGCATGCGCGCCACGGCCCACACCGCGAACGCCTGGACCAGCGCCGGCTCCTTCAGGTAGTCGAAGCGGCCCGACGCCCCGCCGTGCCCGGCCTCCATGTTGATGCGCACCAGGATCGGCGCGTCGCCGGTCGTGTGGTCCCGCAGCCGCGCCACCCACTTCGCCGGCTCCCAATAGGTCACCCGCGGGTCGGACAGGCCGCCCAGCGCCAGTACCGCCGGATATGGACGTGTTCCGACCTGGTCGTAGGGCGAGTAGGACTCGATCAGGTCGTAGGCCGCCGGGTCCTGCAGCGGATTGCCCCACTCTGGCCACTCCGGCGGGGTCAGCGGCAGGGAGGCATCGGACATGGTGTTCAGCACGTCCACGAACGGCACGGCAGCCGCGATCCCGGCCCACAGGTCCGGCCGCATGTTCAGCACCGCGCCCATCAGCAGCCCGCCCGCGGAGCCGCCATGCGCCACCATGCGCCCGGGACGTGCATAGCCCTGGTCGGCCAAGTGCCCGGCGGCGGCGATGAAGTCGGTGAAGGTGTTGGGCTTCTTCGGCCCGCGCCCGTCCAGGAACCAGCCCCACCCCTTCTCCGACCCGCCGCGCACATGCGCCGTGGCCCAGATCCAGCCGCGGTCCACCAGGCTGAGCCGCTGGGTGGAGAACCCCGGCTGCATCGGGATGCCATAGGCGCCGTAGCCATACAGCAGCAAGGGCGCGGAGCCGTCCAGCGCCGTATCGCGCCGCATCAGCGCCGTCACCGGCACCTGCGCGCCGTCTGGCGCCGCGGCATACAAGCGGCGGGCGACGTAGAGCGACGGGTCGTGCCCGGATGGGATCACCTGGGTCTTGCGCAGCGTGCGTGCGCCCGTCGCCAGGTCCAGGTCCCAGCGCTGCCGCGGCTGCGTCGGGCTTTCGTAGACATAGGGCAGGGTGGTGGTGTCCCACTCCAGCCGCGGGCCAAGACCGAGCAGGTAGGCCTCCTCCTCCACGGCGAGGACGCTTTCGGTGCCATCCCGCGCGGTGATGACCACGCGGTTGTTGGCGTCCACCCGCTCGATCCGGACCAGGTGCCCCGCGCTGGCCGCCGTCGCCACGATGTAACGGCCGGGCCGGTGCGGCACCCAGTCGGTCCAGTTGGCCCGGCCGGTGTCGCCAAGCGGGGCGCGCACCAGCTTGAAGTCGGTCGCGCCGTCCGCATTGGTGCGTATGATGAGCGCGCCGTCCCAGTGCTCGACGTCATACTTCACGCCGGGGTCGCGCCGGGCGACGACGCGGGGCTGGGAGTCCGGCTCGGACGCCGGCACCAGCCAGGTCTCGCTGGTTTCCTGGTTGCCGCAGGCGACTATAACCCACTCGCGCGACCGGGTGGCACCGACATTCACGAAAAAACCTTCGTCCGGCTCCTCATACACCACGGTGTCGTCCGCCTCGCCGACCCGGCGGCGCAACACCCGGCGGGGGCGGCCGTTGTCGTCGCGGAACACCCAGAACAGGAACCGCGAACAGGGCGACAGGGTGAACGACCCGGTGCAGCTCTCGACCGCCGGACCGGCCTCAGTGCCGGTGGCGATGTCGCGCACGCGGATGCGGTAAACCTCCGACCCCTGGGTGTCCTCCGCCCAGGCATACAGCCGGTGATCGTTGCTGTGCTCCGCCGCGGCGACGCGGAAGTAGGCATGGCCCTGCGCCATCGCCTCCACGTCCAGCAGCACCTGCTCGCCGTCCGGGGCGCCGCGGGGACGCCGGGCATAGACGGGATGCTGCGCGCCTTCGGCGATGCGGTCGTAGTACTCCCACGGCCCGTCCGGCATGGGGACGGAGCTGTCCTCCTCCTGGATGCGTCCGCGCATCTCGGCGAGGATGGTGGCCTGCAGCTCGGCGGTCGGAGCGAGGACGGCGGCCGTGTAGGCGTTCTCGGCCTCTAGGTGCGCACGTATGTCGGCGCGCAGGACCGTGGGGTCGCGCAGCACGCGCTGCCAGGCGTCGTCCCGCATCCAGACGTAGTCGTCGGTGCGGACGCGGCCGAGCTGCTCGATCTCGATGGGCCGCTTGGGGGCTTGGGGCGGGGGTGGTTGCATTGCGCGACCATAGCCGCGCCCCGGCCCACGGCAAGACTGGGCGCGCCTGGAGCATCATCCGGCACCGGGGAGCGCCCGGCGGCGGTCAGCCCCGGTCGGCTGCCCGCCGCGGCGCCGGGATGACGTCGTTATGCACGGCGGCGAGCTGCGCGAGGAGGCGCAGCATGGCCGCGCGGTCCGAGGGGGCCAGCGGCTCCACCTGCTGCAGCAGCCGCTCGCCCTCCAGGGTCAGGCGTAGTAGCTTCACCCGCTTGTCCGCCGTGCTGGACGAGCGGTCGAAGGCGACCAGCGCCGACAGCCGCGTGGCGTCCACGTCCGGGATCGCCTTGATTGCGACCAGGGCCGCGAACTGCACCGAGGTCAGGTCGAATCCGGCGCACTCCTCCGCGAACAGGGCGGTGCTGGCCTGGTGCGCCTGCGGGATCAGATGGCCGGGCATGTCATACAGGCTGTCCATGACGCGTCCTAAAGGCTGTGCGATGCAAGGCGGGAGCGGGAAAGGTGCATCACCGTCCCTACTCCGCGTCGAACTGGCGGCCCGCCCGGTGTCCCGCCCCGCGCGTCACAGCTCCGCAGTCAAAACCCTCCGACCCTCGGCTGTGGTGGCGCCGGGCGGCGTGCCGCCTGCATCCTGCCCGATCCGGTCCAGCTCGTCCCGGCACTGCGCAGCCAGCAGCGCCATGCCGCAGCGCTGCGCCAGCGTCAGCGCGGCGAGCAAACGCCCCGCTGCCTCGTCCGCTGGCGCCCCTTGCAGCAGCACCGACCTGCCAAGCGTGAACAAGGCCAAAGCCTCGTTGCCGCATTCCTCGTGCTGGCGCGCCACCTTGACGGCCTCCCCGGCAGTTAGCACGGCCTGGTCCACCCGCCCGGCAACCAGGTGCGCTTTCGCCAGCCAAGCCAACTCCTGCCCGTGGCTGACCAGGATGCCGCTGGCCCGAGTCCGCTCGACGGCTCGCTGCAGCAGGCTGGTTCCCTCCTCATCCTTGCCCAGGCGCGAAAGCACGTGGCCGAGGCAGGAGGCGATGTTGGTGAACCAGCCATAGAAGCCCCACGCCTGGCACAGCTCCAGGCTGGTCCGCAGCTCCGCCTCTGCCTCTTGCAGCCGGCCTTCGGCGCCCAGCACGAAGCCGCGGCTGAGGTGGGTGAACGTCAGGCCTAGCGGCTGATCCGCTTCCCGCGCCAAAGACACCATGTCCGCCAGGACCGCCGCAGCCTCGCTGAATGCGCCGGTGCGGGACAGTGACCAGGACAACCAGCCGCGGAAATACAGCGCGCCGGGGGCAGGCAGGCCGAAGTGGCGCAGCCGGTCCCCAGCCTCGACCTCGCGCACCAGCGTGTCCAGGACGGCGATGGTTTGCGGATAGTCCCCTTGGGCGTAGGCCGCCAACGCGATGTGGAACCGGGTGATGCACGACAGGTCGGCATCCCCGACCATACCGAGCGCGCGCTGGGCGGTGGCCAATGCCTCAGTTGGGCGGCCGGCCATGTTCAGGTCCCGCGCCAGCAGGCTCGTCGCCCAGGCAAGGCGCCGCAGGTCGCCCAGGCGCTGGGCCAGGCTTTCGGCGGCCTGGCTGTGCTGCAGGTTCCGTCCGATCCCAGCCGTGGGGAGCAAGGCGTTCCGCGCCTCGAACCGTATGTCAATCTGCTCGGCCAACACGGCGTCAGTCTGCGGCAGGCGCTCGCAGGCGTGGATCGCCTGCTCGAAGAACGCGGCGGCGTCCCGGTAGGCGGACCGGCTCGCCGCGCGCTGCCCGGCCCGGCGGGCGTGCAGCAGGGCGGCGGCCCACACCTTGCCGCGGTAGGCGTGGTAGGCCAGCGGCTCCGCCTGCTCCAGCAGCCGGTCCGGATGCAGGGCCTCCAGCGCGCTGACCGCGGCGGCGTGCAGGTTGCGCCGGCGCCCGCCGGGCATCCCGGCATAGGCGACCTCCTGAACCAGCGCATGGGCGAAACCATGTTCGCCCTCCGCTCCAGGCGTCGTACGCAGCAGCCCGGCGTCGCCCAGCCGGTCCAGCCGGCTGGCGAAGTCCTCAGCCGGGCAGTCCGGGAACAGCGCATGCAGCGTCGTGGCCGAGAACCGTGTGCCGAGGGCGGAGGCAGCCTGCAGCACCTCCTTGTCCGCTGGCGCCAGGCTGTCAATGCGCGCGGCCAGCACCGCCTGCACCGTGTCCGGGATCGCAGCCTGCAGCCCGCCCGCCGCGCCGCTCACGACCTGCATGGCGCGGACGGCGGCGCGGGCCATCTCTTCCAGGAAGAATGGGTTGCCGCCGGCGCGCGCCAGCACGTCGCCGCGCAGCCCGGCGTCCACCCCCTCCAGCACGGTGCTGGCCAACCGCTCCATGCCTGGCTGCGGCAAGGGCGCCAGCGGGATGACCGTTGGGATCAGGCGTTCCCAAGCCGGTACGAATGACGGCCGGTGCGTCACGAGCAGCAGCACGCCCTCGACCGATCCCACGGCGGCGTCCAGCAGGCGGAGCGTTTCCTCGTCGGCCCAGTGCAGGTCCTCCATGAGGACGAGAACCGGGCCGCGCTGGACCATCGCGCGCAGCAGGCTGGACACGGCATCCCGCAGGGCGTCGCGGCGGCGCAGCGGCGGCAGCGCCTGCCATTTCTCGCCATCTGCGGCGAGCGGCAGGTCCAGCAGGGACAAGAGGGCGTTGCGCCCGAGCTGCGGCACGGAGCGCAGCCCGTCGAGCGTGGCGCCAACTTTTCGCGCCGCCTCGCCGGGCAGGTCACGCTCCTCCAGCTTGAAGCAGGATCGCAGCAGCCGGATCACCGGGACATAGGGGATGTTGCTGCCGTAGGACACAGCCTCGGCCTGCAGGACCTGCCAAACGCCTGGGTCCAGGGATTGCGTCAGCTCCCACGCTAGGCGGGACTTGCCGATCCCGGCCTCCCCTACGACCGCAGCGACAGTGCCCCGCCAAATCCGGCTTCCGTCCAGCCCGGCGCAGCGGCGCAGGGCCGCAAGCTCGGCCTCCCGTCCCGTGAATGGGCTGAGGCCGCGCTCCACCGCAGCGCGGAAGCGTGAGCCGTCCCTGTGCAGGCCGCGCAGCTCGTAGATGTCCTGCTCGCCGGACAGGCCGCGCAACAGGCGGGCGCCCAGCGGCACTGTGTCCACCGCCGCGCCAGCCAGCCGGATCACTTCCGACGAGCACAGCGTCGTGCCCGGCGGCGCGATGCCTTGCAGTCGGGACGCGACATGGATGATCTCGCCGAACGCCCGATGGGCACCGGCAACGCCGATGCCGCCCCGGTTGGCCGTCAGCAGCGTGGTGCCGGACGCCAGGCCGACCCGGAGCCGCGCCGGCGGACTCAGCCGCTTGGCAAGCTCATGCATGCGCAGCGACGCGCAGCAGGCGCGTACGGCATGGTCTTCCTGGCTCACCGGCGCACCGAACAGCGCCATGACCCCATCGCCCAGGACCTGGTTGACCGTGCCGCCAAAGGCATGGACTGCGTCGGACATAGCGCGAAGGGCCGGCAGCAGCCGTTGGCGCGCTTCCTCCGGCCCGTGGCCGGCAATCAGCTCCGTCGAGCCTTCGAGGTCGCTGAACAGGACGGTGACGTGCTTCAACTCATCCGGCGCCGGATCGGACAGGGGAGTGGTTGCATTGCCGAGCGGCGTGCCGCATCCGTCACAGAACCGGGCCTTGGTCCGGTTGCCGACCCCGCAACGGAGGCATGCCATGCCGGTCACGTTCCCCCGGCTACGCGGGAACCGTCAGGCATGCAGCGGACAGCAGCCGGCGCTCCACATGCGTCATGGTTTCGCCCGGCCGGGCGCCGAGTAGCCCGTCTGCGCCACTGCCGCCTTTGCGGCAACCATTGACTTCACCGCATCCTGCATCGGCACGATCGGGGTCAGGTCCACGATCTTCAGCCCGGCCTCGGCCGAGACGGCCATGTTGAAGGCGTGCGCAGCCTCCTTGTCCGGCATGGCCAGGACGGTCAGCAGGTCATGCCCCGACCACATCACGAACTTGTCGGTCACGACATGGGGCGGTGCCGCGGTGCTCTTCGAATGCTCGGTGTCGAAGAACCCGAACGACGCCAACGAGCCGCCGAGATGGCGCAACAGCTTGCGGACCGGCTCCAGCCTCTCGTCAAGGCTCGTCGTGTTCTCGATGATCTCGGACCAGGCTGCGGGCGTGTAGGCCAGGCGGACAAGAAAATATTCCATGACCCCTCAAAGCGTTCAGGCCGGTTCCGAGCCATTCCGGCGCCCGCTCATGCCCCTAGCTGAACCAGAAGGCAAGCCGAGTAGATGTACCTATACAGTCTTATCCCACTACTGGATGCAACTGTTGCAGCAACGTGCCAGCCGGCTACGCCCGCCGGGGAGTCAGGATGAAGCGGACC
The DNA here is from genome assembly GCA_964242295.1 of uncultured Acetobacteraceae bacterium. Taxonomy (GTDB): domain Bacteria; phylum Pseudomonadota; class Alphaproteobacteria; order Acetobacterales; family Acetobacteraceae; genus DASWOJ01. The sequence continues at coordinate 13,138 of CAXTDP010000055.1, forward strand.
GGCCGGTCGGGCTGGGTCGTGACGAAGCCGCGCGGGATGACGCTGCCGCGGCCGAAGAACTCCAGCCGGAAGGCCCGCATCAGCCGGGCTAGGACGATGACCGCCTCCGTCAGTGCGAACTGCGCGCCGACGCAGATGCGCGGGCCCGCGCCGAACGGCATGTATGCATAGCGCGGCGGCGGGGCTGCGCCAGGCAGGAAGCGCGACGGGTCGAACCGGTCGGGGTCGGTCCAGAACTTCCGGTGCCGGTGCAGCACCCAGGGCGACATGCTGACCACCGTGCCGGCGGCGATTGGGCGGCCCGCCACCACGTCCGCCGCCAAGGCTTCCCGCACGATCAGGAAGGCTGGCGGATACAGCCGCAAGGTCTCGTCTATGAAGGCGCGGGTGAGGGGAAGCTGGCGCACGGACGCTGCAGCGCCTTCAGGCGACAGGTCGGCGGCGTCCGCCTCCGCCGCCAGGCGCGCGGCGTGGTCCGGGTATAGCGCCGCCAGGTAGCAGGCCCAGAACAGCGTCACCGCCGTCGTTTCATGCCCAGCCAGGATCATCGTCGCGACCTCGTCCCGCAACTGCGCGCGGTTGAAGCCCTCGCCGGTTTCGGGATCACGGGCGTCGGCGAGCAGGTCGAACAAGTCCCGAGGCGCATCGCCGGTGCGGCCCTGCTTCTCGCGCGCGTCAATGATGCGGTCCATGAAGCGCAGCCAGTTCCGGCGGAAGGCAGCGCGTCCGCGGTCCAGCGGCGACTGCACCGTGGCCGGCAGCAGCAGGTCCAGGAAGCCGGGCTGGGCGTAGCGCTGGGCGTAGCTTATCAGCATCGCCCGCATCTCCCTGCCGTAGCCGGCCATCTCCAGCGAGAACATGGATTGCCCGGCGATGGTCAGTGCGAGGTGCTGCAAGCGCGGCAGCAGCTCGATCGGGCGCAGGGCGTTCTCAGCCAGTGCGGCCTCCGTCGCCGTGGAGGCCGCGACGACATGCCGGGCCAGGACCGGCATGATGCGCGGGGCCATGCTGGGGGCGATGGTGCGGCGCTGGTGCCGCCATGCCTTGCCCTCCGCCAGGAACAATCCGCTGCCCAGCACGGGCTGCAGCACCCGGCGGGCGCCGACGTTGCGGCCGTAGTTCTCGTGGTTGTCCACGAGGACATGCCGGATTGCGTCGGGGTCGTTGAGCATGAGCTGCTCGCGTCCCAGGAAACGTCCGGGCAGCACGCCCTCCTCGTATGCCGCGGAACCCCACAGTTCCAAAGGGTTGCGCCGCAGCACCAGGAAGGCCTCGAACTGGCTCCGCAAGCGCGGGCTTAGCGGCGCCTTGGGAGGGAGGGGAGCGGCAACGGCGAATGATCCATCCATTGCCGCGATATGGTGCGGTGAGCGGCGGGGTCCAGCGCCGTCCAGCCTAAGCTGGCTTGCACGCCTTGGCACCGTTTCAGGCGACGCGCGTGCCGAGCCTTCCAAGCCTGCTCAGCTTGTCATCTGCGGCCAAACCTCCAGCAGCTTGCTTGGCGGCCGATGCTTAGCTGCCGGACGGGTCAGCGCGGAGTGGGCGAGCCTGTTGCGGGCGCGTTGGCATTCGGCGCCGCAACCGCCCGCGGCGCCCCGGTGCCCAACAACCCGCCGAACGTGGCCATGCTTCCTTGCGGTGCCGGAACCGTCTGATGCGGAACGACTCCGACGACTGCACCACCTTGTCCGACCGTGTTCGGATTGCCAGGCGCGATGTAGAAGGTGCGGCGCCGGGGCGCCTCCTGGGCGCTGGCGCCAACCGGGGCCAAGCTGGCGGCGAGAACCAGGGCAAGCCTTAGTCCTGAACGGGTCGTCATGGGGGCCAAACCTCATGGATGCACATGCCGGGCAACGCCAGGTCCGATCCGGGGTTCCAAAGCCAGCCAGGCAACCGGACACGCCAGGAGGCCCTCCGAGCATTTGTTGATGACGGGTTCCGCGGGGTTGGCGTCCATCGGCATTGGGCGCATGTGCTGCGGGCAACCCGGCCAGAGGCAATGCCCATGCAATCACACCCCGGAGACGTCCTGCTCGTCGTGGACGTGCAGGCGGACTTCCTGCCCGGCGGCCCGCTTGCGGTGCCGGACGGGGATGCCGTGATCGCG
>CAXTDP010000056.1:0-15169 GCA_964242295.1 uncultured Acetobacteraceae bacterium
GAGCCGCGAAAAGGATGCAGAGAGCCGCATAGAGCGGCCTCATGCCTCATTCCGCCCTTCTCCCACCCGTCAATCATCCATACGCCGGCAATCCCGCAACAGGCTCTACAGAATGCAGTCTTTTGCGCGTTGCCACATCACATGGCGGAGACCTACGCGCGCAATGCACGTTATAATGTTCGAATTGCAGTTTAGAGTAGAGTGCGTGCAGAGTTGCAGGGGGTGATCAGGCTGCAGCTGCTTTTGGTCGTCGATCGTCGTTGGCGGGTCGAAAGCTTGGGTAACGGCAGAGGAAGGCATCCTGGAGCGTGTCGTTCAGCACGGCGGTGCGTACGTCGAGGAAGGACTGCACGGTTGCCCGGCTCCAGCGCATCTGCTGAGCTTTGGCCATGCCCCATGAGATGATACCGTCCATTGCGCTGTCCGCAAACGAGGTCGCGATCGGTTCACCGCGTCGCCTGCGGGCGTCATAGATGCGGTTATCGCGCGTAGCGCAATTAGATGAGCGTTCAGCGCGGTAACCGAGCGGCCGTCTTGGCGTGAGCCACCGCGCGCGTTGCGCCTCATTGAGTGCTAGAAAGAAAGCCGTGCTCGCCGCGCCGTCTGCGCCGGCCTCTGGCACGGTAGTTCCGGCCAAGGGCCGGCCTACCTCACTGCCGCAGTATCTCGGCTGGCCGCGCATACCCGACCAGATGTGCTTGGCTGCCCGTACTGCCTGGCGCCATCGCCAGTTGGTGCTGCAGCACGAACACGAGTAGGGCAGGAGACGCAGCCGTAAGTCGCCTGCACTGGAAGCTGAGCCGTCATACGAGGTCCGCGAGGTTTGGACTCAGCTTCAGGACAGCTTTGCGATCTGGTCAGCCTCGTCGCAGGACGTGCCCTTCATCCGCTCAAGCGGGTATCGCCAGCACTCGCGGCCGTTGAGGCGGACGGGCTGGCATTTCTGGTGACCGCACGTTAGGCCGCAATGCATGAACACGGTCATAGCGGCTTTCCTGCTCGGGTTCCCCGCGCTGTTCTCCATCGTCAACCCGGTCAGCGGCGCGTTCATCTTCCGCACGCGCACCATTGAGCGCAGCCACGCGGACCGGGTGCGCCTGGCCCGGCGTGTCGGCGTATATGCCGCCTTGGTCATGCTGGTGGCACTGTGGGCCGGCTCCTACGTGCTGGCGTTCTTCGGCATCAGCCTGCCCGCGCTGCGCTGTGCTGGTGGCGTCGTGCTCGCCATGTACGCCTGGTCCTCCCTCAACGCACCGGAACGGCGCGAAGCGCGCAAGGGCGAACAGGCCGACGCCGCCGCTGGCCAGGATGACCCAGCCTTCTACCCGCTGACCCTGCCGTTCACCACCGGGCCGGGCACGATATCCGTCGCGGTGGCGCTGGGGTCGGCGCACCCGGCGGAAAGCGTCGCGCTGGTGCCGTTCTTCGTCGGCATGTCAGCTGCAGCCATGTTGGTCGCAGTGCTGGTATGGTTGTTCTACAGCGCCAGCGACCAGATCTCGCGCTTGTTTGGGCAAGTGGTGAGCCGGGCGATAACCCGCCTGTCGGCGTTCTTCCAGCTCTGCATCGGCACTCAAATCCTGATTACGGGGGTGACGGAGGTGTTGCAGCCGTTGCTGGTGCGCTGACGCAGGTCATCAGCGCCGAAACCCGCCGCTGATCTATATCGCCAGCGTTCACGGCGGCTTGTGTACTACCCGGAGTGTTGTTCGGTCAGTCAGGCGTCCAGGCATATTCGAGCTTCAGCCCATCGGGGTCGGCAAAGAACACGGCGTAGTAGCCGTTCCCGCCGTTGTACTGCGGGTAGTCGGCCGGAGCGTCGAGGATCTCGGCCCCGATGTCTTTCAGCAAGTGTTGGTGGAAACGACGATGGGCCGCTACAAAGCGCTGATCGGACCACCGTTGCGAGCCCCCGGCTTCGTGGCCCAGCACAGAAGCGGCCATGGGTGTGGCGGTGCTGAACCGGATGCTGACGGCCGGACTCCTGGACTTCGTCCGTTGCCTGCCGGTTATGGCATAGCAGCTTGAGGTCAGAGGTCGTCTTGACCTTCGCGGGCCAAGTGCACCAACGCCATCCGGCTTTGAACCACGCTCGATTGCCCTGCCGACCCGACCAGCCAGCTTGCCCATTGATTGGGACGCAAGTACCCTGAGCGGCAAGTCGGCAATGGGGGAAGCGAAATCATGGAGCGGCGCCGACTTGTGATCACGGCGACTGCGGCAATGCTCCATGCCGCCGCATTGCGCGCGCAAGTCAGGCCAACCCTCCGCATCGCGCGCATACAGGGCATCAACTTCCTGCCGACCTACCTGATGCAGCGGCGGCGCTTGGTCGAGGCACATGCCGAGCGGCTAGGCCTACCCGGCGCTCAAGTGGAGTGGATCGACTTTCCCGGTGGCGGCAACGCGACGGATGCCATGCTGGCAAGCGCGGTGGACGTGGTGAATGCCGGGCCGGGCAACATGCTGCTGCTATGGGACCGCACCCGGGGTGGCGTGAAGGGTATCGTCTCAAACTCGGCATTGCCTGCCACCCTGGTCAGCCGCGATCCCCGCCTGAACGCCGTCACCGATTACGGGCCGGACGACCGGATTGCGGTTCCGACCGTGCTGGTGTCCACCCAAGCCATTCTGTTGGAGATTGCCGCGGAGAGGGCCTATGGCGCCGACCAATGGCGCCGTTTCAACGCCAATGCCGTGCAGCTTGGACACGGCGACGCTTACGGCGCCATGATGAACCCAAGCCATGAGATACGCAGTCATTTCGCTTCGCCGCCCTTCATCACGCGCGAGTTACAGAACGTGCCCGGCGCGCACGTCGTGACGAGTTCGACCGACATCCTGGGATCGCCCCTGTCTACGGCGGTCATGTTCACGACAACCCGCTTTGCCGAACAGCAGCCCGTGCTGGTCAAGGCCATCTCAGCCGCCTCCGCAGAAGCCATCGCCACGATACGCAGCGATCCCGAACAAGCAGCAAGGGACTACCTCGATGCGTCGAACGACCGTATGGCACAGGCCGAGCTGGTAGCCTTGCTGGGCCTTCCCGACATGGTGTTCGACGTCAAACCCGAAGGCACGTTGCGGTTTGCGGAGTTCCTGAACCGTATCGGCATTCTGCGCACCCGCCCGAAGGGTTGGACTGAATACTTCCTTCCTGACGCTGCAGCTCTGGATGGCAGTTGAACTCAAGAGGAGACCTCAGGATGCCTATCGCGCAACGTGGCTTGAAGCGGCACCTTGCCTCTGGTGGCAAGGCCGTCAACGGATGGTGCTCAATCCCTTCCGCCGTAACGGCCGAGGTCATGGCGCGTGCGGGCTACGACACGGTCACGATCGACTTGCAGCACGGCTTGATCGACTACCAGGCTGCACTGGCCATGCTGCAGGTCGTGGACGGGTTCAATGCGCCCACCTTGTACCGCGTTTCCTGGAACGAACCTGGGGCGATCATGAAGGCGCTGGACGCCGGTTTCACCGGCATCATCTGCCCGATGGTCAACACCCGCGAGCAGGCAGAGCGCCTGGCTGCGACCTGCCGCTATGCCCCGGCCGGAAACCGTTCCTTCGGGCCGACCCGGGCGATGCAGGTGCACGGTGCCGACTACGCCCGGAACGCCAACGACTTCATCATGGCATTTGCAATGATCGAAACAGCCGAGGCTATGGCAAACTTGGACGCGATCCTGGAGGTTGACGGCATCGATGGCGTATACATTGGCCCGGCTGACTTGGGCCTCTCGCTGGGCTACGCGCCAACGCTGCTGCCGGAAGCGCCGGTCATGGACGTGATCTCCGCCATCCGCACGAAGACGCTGGCGGCCGGGAAGGCGGCTGGCATCCATTGTGGGTCGCCGGTGATGGTGCGCCAGATGCTGGACGATGGGTTCGGCCTAGCAACCCTGTTGACCGACATGCGCCTATTCACCAACGTAATCGCGACCTCGCTGGCCGAGGCGCGGGATCTTCGGGCTTCCGTGGTCAAGGGCCAGTATTAAGCGTGGGTCAGAAAGTGCCGATTCCAAATGGCACTGGAAACCGATAGAGCTTTGATGATGAGGGAACTTCTCGTCTTGGTGCTACCACGGTTTGAACCACGCCGTTTAAGTGTGACCGGACATCACGACCACGAAGCCGTAAGCTTATCCAGCGACAGAGCAGCCGTGCTGCGGGCGATCAGCACGATCCACAATGCGGCGTTGGGACCAGCCTTCGCGGCAAAACTGCAATGATCATCCTGCACCACTGCGTAAACGCACGATCCTTTCGGCCGCTCTGGACGCTGGAGGAGCTAGGGCTCGACTACAAGCTTTGCATGCTACCCTTCCCCCCGCGCGAGCGGCGGCGGGACTTCCTTGCCACTAACCCACTGGGCACGGTCCCTGCGTTCCTCGACGGCGAAATTCGGATGACGGAGTCGTCCGCCATCTGCCAGTACCTCGTCACGCGCCACGGACCGACGCCGCTGAATGTAGAACCGGGCGAGCCGGCCTACGGCGCGTTCCTGAATTGGCTGCACTTCGGCGAAGCGACCCTGACGTTCCCGCAAACGATCGTACTGCGTTATACCCGTTTTGAGACGCCGGAGCGCCGGCTGCCGCAGGCTGCGGCGGACTACACACGATGGTTCCTCGCGCGGTTGCGCGCCGTCGATGCCACAGTACTATCCGCGGACCATCTCTGCGCCAACCGTTTCACGGCGGCGGACGTGTCCGTGGGCTACGCACTGATGCTGGCGGAGGATCTCGATTTGAGCGAGCGGTTCTCCCCGGCGGTGGCCCGCTACTGGCAGCGGCTCAAGTCCCGCGAGGCATTCAAGCGTGCCACAAAGCGCCAGCAAGCGGCTGCTATTGAACAAGGGGTTCCCACGATCTCGTCGGCCCGCTCGGCGACCGAACCCGCAAGTGACATCGCTGAAAAGCCGGGCTGAACGACCAGCCAAAACGAAACAGGAGGAGGAACGGGAATGGCAACGTGCGAAATGGGCCGCAAGTGTTTCAGAAGGGTAACGCTTCTCCTCGCGGGGCTCCTGTCGTTCCCGGTGCAAGCTGCACCGCTTTCGGTCACCCTCGGCGTCCTGACGGACATGAACGGCTTCGTCGCGGACGCGACCGGGCGTGGCTCCGTCGTCGCGGCAGAACTCGCTGCAGAGACGTTCAAGGCCGAGGACTCGGAAGCGAGCGTCCGGGTCATCTCGGCCGACCACCAGAACAAGGCCGACGTGGGCTCGGCCATCGCGCGCAACTGGATCGACCGGGAAGGCGTGAGCGCCATCTTGGACGTGCCGTTCTCCTCCGTCGCCCTCGCCGTCAACGAGGTGACGCGGGGCACCGGCGCCGCATTCCTCGCATCCGGTCCGGGTGCTGTGGCGCTCACCGGGGAACGGTGCTCGCCCAACACCGTCCACTGGACCTACGACACCTGGGCGCTGGCGAACGGCACCGCACGGGCGTTGACACAGGCCGGGGGCGACACTTGGTTCTTCATCACAGCCGACTATGCCTTCGGCCAATCTTTAGAGGCGGATGCCGCGAAAGTCGTCCTTGCCATGGGCGGCAAGGTCCTTGGCGACGCCAGGCACCCGCCGAGCGGGTCCGACTTCTCCTCCTACCTCGTTGCGGCCCAGGCCAGCGGCGCCAAGATCGTCGGCCTGGCGAATGCCGTGACGGATACCAGCAACTCGATCAAGCAGGCGGCCGAGTTCGGTCTGACCGCCGGCGGAAAGCAGCGCCTCGCCGCCCTGCTGCTGCAGGTCACGGACGTGAACGCCCTCGGGCTCGCGGTCGCGCAGGGGCTTTACCTCACCGATGCGTTCTACTGGGACATGAACGACGGCACCCGGGCGTTTTCCGACCGGTTCGCCGCACGTATGGGAGGCGCCCGCCCGACCAGCTTCCAGGCTGGCGTCTATTCCAGCGCCCTGGCCTACTTGCGGGCTGCAAGGGCGGTCGGCAGCGCAGACGCCCGCAAGGTGCTGCCCGAGATGCGGCGTGCGCCGATCACAGATGCGCTGTTCGGCACGGTCCAGGTCCGCCCCGATGGCCGGGCCGTCCATACCATGTTCCTGTTCCAGGTGAAGACGCCAGCGGAGTCGAAGGGGCCGTGGGACTTCTACAAGCTGCTGGCGACGATCCCGGCGGACCAGGCGTTCCGGCGTTTCGGTGACGGCGGCTGCCGTCTGGGCGGCCCTTTGGACGGCCGCTGACGATGCTGACCCGGCACGCCGATTACGGGACACTGCGCCGCGAGTTCCGCTGGGCCATCCCCGAACGCTACAACATGGGCGTTGACTGCTGCGACAGACATGCCGACGGCAGCGGCCGGCTCGCGTTGATCGTTGAGGGGGAGGCCGGCGACATCCGCCGCTGGTCGTTTGACGATTTGCGCGCGGCGTCCAACCGGTTCGCCAATGTCCTGGCGGCAGATGGCCTGGTCCGTGGTGACCGGCTGGCGATTCTGTTGCCGCAGTCGCTTGAAACCGGCGTCGCTCACCTCGCAGCCTGGAAGTCGGGCCTGATCACTCTGCCACTGTTCACCTTGTTCGGCCCGGACGCGCTGTGTTTCCGGCTGGGGGACAGCGGCGCGCGGGCGCTTGTCACCGATGGGGCCGGTGCGGCCAAGGTCGCCGGCATCCGCGACCAGCTCCCTGCTCTGGAACGGATCTACGTGGTGGACGGCCCGATCAGGGGAGTGACAGACTTCCAGGCCGCGACCGGTGCCGGCCCGGCGGACTTCCACCCGCTCGACACGGCGGCGGACGACCCAGCCATCATCATCTACACCTCGGGCACGACGGGAAACCCGAAGGGCGCGCTGCACGCGCACCGGGTCCTGCTCGGGCACTTGCCGGTTGTCGAACTGACCGCAGGCTTCCTGCCCCAGCCGGGTGACCTGTTCTGGACACCGGCGGACTGGGCCTGGATCGGCGGCCTGTTCGACGTCCTCATGCCGGCCTGGCATCACGGTATCCCCGTGCTCGCACACCGGGCGCGCAAGTTCGATCCGCAGGCGGCGCTGGACCTGATGGCGCGCCACCGCGTCCGCAACACGTTCCTGCCGCCCACCGCGCTCAAGCTGATCCGCCAATCCGGGCTTTCGCACCCTGGCGTCAGGCTGCGCAGCATTGCCAGCGGCGGCGAAACGCTCGGGGCCGGGCTACTCGAGTGGGCGGAAGTAACGCTCGGTTGCACGCCGAACGAGTTCTACGGCCAGACCGAGTGTAACGTGGTGGCGGGCAACTGCGGCGCGCTGTTTCCGGTCCGTCCGGGCTCCCTTGGCCGGCCGGGCCCAGGGCATGACGTGCGGATTGTGGATGAGACGGGTACGCCGCTGCCCGCGGGCGAGGTGGGCGAGATTGCGGTTCGGAAGGGTGATCCGGTGATGTTTCTGGGCTACTGGAACAACCCGGCGGCGACCGCAGCCAAGTTCGCTGGGGACTTCCTGCTGACGGGCGACCGCGGGCGCCAGGACGCCGACGGCTACATTTGGTTTGGTGGCCGGGCCGACAATCTGATCACCAGCGCCGGCTACCGGATCGGACCCGGCGAGATTGAGGACTGCCTCGTCCAGCACCCGGCGGTCGCGATGGCGGCCGTTGTCGGCGTGCCCGATCCCGTCCGGACGGAAGCGGTCAAGGCCTGGATCGTGCTCCGGCCGGGCATGGCGGCATCCGACGAGCTCGCAGCGGACATTCAGTCCTTCGTGCGGTCGCGGCTGGCCGTACACGAGTACCCGCGTCTAATTGCTTTCACCGATGAGCTGCCGACGACAGCGACCGGCAAGATCATGCACCGCGAATTGCGAGCCCGCGGTTGAGCATCCTCTGAAAGGGTTTGCCGGCACGCTCCCGCGAGGAGACATAGGTTGAACTGTGAATCAGCGGTGGGTTTCAGCGCTGATCAGGGCGACAGAACATTGAAAAGGCAAGTTCTTCCTGGGTCCCTTGCACGCACTGATACACAGGTTGATGATGGCGGCTTGCCGCGTGGCCGCCTAAAGCACGTTGTGAACACAGCCGATGCTGATCGACACGCCCAGCAGGTCACGCAGGAACTCCACGACGCCGCGATACGAGCCGCGGCAGATCAGCGTCAGTCCGACGATCACCTGGCGCAGCTATGCCTTGGTCACTGCCAGCTCGAACAGCACCTCATGGTCGGGTGTGGCAGGCGAGATGGCATCAGACAATGCGATTCGGGCCTTGTGCGTCTGCTGGTAGACGAACTTGCGGCTGACACCGTGCCGGGCCGCCAGGTGGCTGACCGTCTCCGCATGCGCCAGCGCCTGAATGGCCAGGTCCTTGCGGTCACCCTCGGGCAGCCGCGCCGCAGCGCCAGCACATCGATCCATCTCGCACCACACCTGAAAACGTCAGGGTGCCATCATCCGTCTTGGAAGCGTCAACCCGGCTCTGCCAAGCTCCACGTGTAACCCGGCTTTGAACCAAGCCGGGACTGGACATCGCCGACGGGGGCGAGATCATTGCGTCGAAGCACGGCGAGGAGCCCAGCGAGGCAACGCGAACAATGCTGAAAGAACGCTTCGGCTTCGATGTGTAAGATCCCCGGATGGAAAACCCCGATCGCAACCTCACCCTTGAACTCACGACCGGTCACAGAGTTTCGGCGCTGCTTACCGAGGCGCCGGACGCTTTCGCCCGCCTCGTGCTGGCCCACGGCGCGGGCGCCGGGATGCACCACCGGTTCATGGCCGCTGTCGGCAAAGGTCTGGCCCACCGTGGCGTTTCCACGTTGCGCTACCAATTTGCCTACATGGAAGCGGGATCGAAGCGCGTGGACAGCCCGCCGGTGGCACATGCGGCCGTGCGGGCGGCCGTTGCCGCCGGTGCCGGCCCGTTACCGCTGTTTGCTGGCGGCAAGTCGTTCGGCGCACGGATGACGTCGCAAGCGCAGGCGCTCGATCGGTTGCTCGACATCCGCGGCCTAGTCTTCTTCGGCTTTCCCCTGCATCCGGCGGGGAAGCCCTCCATCGATCGCGCCGCCCACCTCTCGGACGTGCACATTTCGATGCTGTTCCTGCAGGGCACGAGGGACGCCCTGGCCGACTTCGGGCTGATCGAAACGGTTGTGGCCGGGCTCGGTCCCGCCGCCTCGCTGTTCGCAGTTTCGGATGCCGACCACAGCTTTCATGTACCGGCGCGTAGCGGCCGGACCGACGCGCAGGTGCTTTCTGGCATGCTGGACGAGGTGACCGGATGGATGAGACAGTTCGTGGCTGACGAGCGCAGGGGGTCATGACACTCCCATGCTTTTCAGGGAGAAAGGAGTGAGCGGAATGACGTCTCTCAGGTTTGGCCTTTTGGCCTTTGCGTTGGCGACCTCTACCGCCGCCCACGCAGCAAGTTTCGACTGCAGCAAGGCACGATCCCTCCCGGAACGCATGATCTGTGGCGACGTGAGGCTTTCTGAGATGGACGATCGACTTGCGGCGGCCTACGCCAGTGCGCTTCAGGTCTCACCAGCGCCTGACCGGCTGAGATCGGAGCAGCGGCAGTGGATGGCCGAACGCAACCGGTGCTCAAATGCAGAATGCGTCACAGAAGCCTACGGGCGCCGGACAGCAGCGCTGGCGGCCGGAAGCGGCCAGTCGGCACCGGCACAGAGCCAGAGGACGGCCAGCTGCCGTCAGAGTATCGGGCCGACACGAGCAAGCGTTCTCGTTAGGCAGTGCATCCAGGTCTCCCCAGCCACTCATCCGCCGTGCAACGACGCGAATGCCTGCGATATGATCACCGACGAGATCCAGCGCGGCTGCGGGATGTACCCGCCGCCCGTACCTGCGTTCTGCCGCGAGCGTTCGGTGCCGCGATAACGACCGCATCGGGACGGGCTTCATCGACCACGCGCCACTTTCACCGTGCAGTCCGGAGGCATCTTATCTCCGGAGGCGACGAGTGCATGATCCGTTTGGCCGACCGTGCCAGCCAAGGAGCGGCTCGGTTACACGAAACGAGGTGTGATCCAGAAAGTGCCACTTCGAGGTAATACCGGAAATCGATAGAGCGCTGACGGCAAAAGGATTTCTCGTTTTGGGCGTTACCCTGATCTGAACCACGCCAGTTCCACGCCCTGTTCGTCGCCGTGAGCCGGGCCATGGCGGATACCCCGCGCAGCAGCTCGCTCGTCGAGAACCTGAACTCGCGGCTGCGCACCTACTTTACCCTGCGCCGGCACCTCGGTGGCGCTTACCTGGACTTGCTGCGCTTCTTCCTGAACCACCGACGTGTGAACCGGCTCGCAACCATGACCCCGCCCGATTTTCTGTCTAGTGTATTGATTACACTATGTATAATGGACTTTGGGTGGGGTCATCACCGGCGCCGGGTATGACACCACCCACCACGGCTTTCTACTTTGTAGATCAACCATTTGAAGCGTTTCGGGAAGGGGTCGTCGGCCGGCGCTGATCTACAACGCGCAGGCCATCAGCCGCTGCGGCCTGTGCAAGTGCCGCTACATCGGCCTTGCTAGGACGCGCCTGCAGCACGTCTTCACGGCGGTCGCGATCAACCTGGTCCGGGTCGCGGAGTGGTTCGCCGGCACCCCTGTCGCCAAGACACGCGTCTCACGCTTCTCCGCGCTCCCAGCAGCCTGACAGCAGACCGCGGAATGCGCCACCAGCATCAATATTGGCCTGACTATTCTGAAAGCGTTCAGTAGGGCGTGCAGGCCCGGCATGATCAGGACTGCACCTTGGGCCAAGGCGTTGGCTCGGCGGTGACAGGCCGGGCCGCCCACCAGCCTGCCAGCAGGGAACCCGAAAGGTTATGCCAAACCGAAAATATCGCGCCGGGCAATGCCGCCAGCGGACCGAAATACAGCTTGCCCAGCGTCGCGGCCAGGCCGGAGTTCTGCATTCCGACCTCCAGGGCCAGGGTGCGGCACACGCCCTCGTCGAAACCGAGCAGGCGGCCGCCCCAGTATCCGCCCAGCAGCCCAACGCCGTTGTGCAACACCACGCCGATTGCAACCACAGGCCCGACCGCCGCGATGGCTGGCTGGGTGGCCCCGACGACGGCGGCGATGATCAGCAGGATCGCCACCATGGAAACCAGCGGTAGCACGGCCTCGATCGCTCGAACCAGGCGGTGAGCAAGGTGGTTGACCGCCAGGCCCAGCAGGACGGGCACGGCCACCACCTGGATGATGCTGATCAGCAGTCCCCAGGTATCAACGGTGATCCCTGCCGAAACGTAGAGGCGTGTGAGAAGCGGCGTCGCCACCACCCCCACCAGCGTCGAAAGCGCGCTGATCGTCACGGACAATGCGACGTCCCCACCCGACAGGAACACCATCACGGTGGAGGAGGTGCCGCTTGCCACGCTGCCGACCAGGATCATGCCGGCGGCCAGTTCGGGCGGCATGCCCAGCAGATGGGCGATCGCCCAGGCGGCCAGCGGCATGATCAGGTAGTGCAACCCCAGTCCCGCCAAGACCGGGCCCGGTCGTGTGATGACGCGGCGGAAATCGCTCACCCGCAACGTGACCCCGGCTGCAAACATGATCAGCGCCAGCAGATAGGTCACGTAGGGGACGACGGGACTGAAGCTCTTCGGGGCAAGGTAAGCCGCCAGGGCGGATACCACCGCCCAGAGCGGAAACAAACGGGTCACGATATGCATGATGCGCCCTTACGGGATCGCGCTGTCTTTGTCAGCCGAGCCTGCACGCAAACGAGCATCCCGCCCGGCGTCCTAACAATCGATCAGGAGGCCTCCTCCTCGGTGACAGTCTGCATGACCTGGACGGTGGCGCCGTTTAGGAGCAATGCGGTCGCATGGCCAGTCGCCACCCGGCAGTGCAGTACAGTTGCAGCGACATTGACCAAGGTATCAATCAGAGCAGATCTTGGACCCAAGGGAGATGTGCATACTCATAAGTTGCGGCGCTGATCAGCATTGAGCCCCACCGCTGATTTGCAGCCTTAAGCATGGCAAATGCCATTACGGGCCTCCTAAGGTATAGAGGGCCGGGTCGATGTCCGGGATCGCACCGAGCACCATTTGTGCCAGAAGGCGGCCAGCGTATGGGCCGATGGTCAGACCGGACGCCCAAAGCCCGTTCCCGACGAACAGGCCATCCACGCCGGGCACCTCCCCCAAGGTCGGACGGATCGACATACCTGCCGGCCGGAACCCTATTCGCGTTTCCAGAACCGTAGCGCCAGCCAGCCCCGGGGCGAGCTCAAGCGCCGTATGAAGCACCTCCAGCATCCCTGATGCGGTAACGCGGTAGTCAAAGCCAGACCCTGTCTCGCGCGTCGCGCCCACAACGATCCTTCCGCCCGGAAAGGCCAGCATGTAGTGGCTGGTCATGGGAAGGACGACGGGCCAAGCCGACGTGTCCACGCCCGGCAGCTCGAAATGGATGATCTGCCCACGCTGTGGTTGCACCGGATCGGCCACGCCGACGGCGCGGAGCAGCGCAGGCGCCCACGCGCCGGCGGTGACGACCACGGCGTGCGCCTCGATCAATTCGCCGCCCACCTCGACGCCACGTGCACGGCCGCCGTCAACGACCAACCGCGTGTCACCGGCTCGCTTGACGGCTCCCAACCTTGCGGCGCCGCCTGCCAATCCCGCCGACATGGCGCGGCCATCCACACGGGCTGCCCCGGCGATGTGAAGTGCTCCCTGGCCTTCCCGAAGCGGCGGGAATAGCGCGCGCGCCTCGGCTGGGGCCAGGCGGCTCACCTCGCCCGCTTCTGGCGCATCCGCCACACGCTGCCGAACCCGCGCCTCCAGCCCGTCCAGCAATGTTTCATCCGCAGGGGTATTCAGGGAGCCAACCCGCCGATAGCCTGTGTCGTGTTCTCCGAGTTCCGCCAGGGCGGCCACGAGATCTGGGTAATATCGCGCGCCGGCCGTGCTGAGCCGGTAGTGCCCTGGATCGTCCATGGCAGACGACCAAGGGCAGACGATGCCCGCTCCGGCAGCGGTCGCTCGCCCCTCAAGGAAGGGATCGATCATCACCACCTCCGCTCCAGCCTGCGCAAGATGGAAGGCCGTGCTGGCGCCGAAAATGCCCGTGCCAACGACTGCGACCCTCATTGTGCCAGGCTCACCCCGGCGAACGGGGTGCCTCCGAGTACGTGGACCTTGTAGCCGGCAACATCCTTGCGGACGGCCGTAAAGGCGGATGAGCTGGCGAACAGGACGAGGACGCTTCCCAGGGATCTTACTCTGATTTGAACCACGCCGCTCCCAACAATGATCCGCAGCCAGACAGTTTAGGCGGTTCTGCCACTTACCTCGGCACCGTCGCCGCCGCGAAGACAGACGAAGCCGGCTATGCCGAGCGCGGGCAGGAGCGCGATGGCCAGGAAGACTTCCTGAAACTGATGCACCGTCGGCGTCGCGTCTCCGACAGTGAGAGCGCCCAGCAGGGCGGCGCTGAATGACACGCCAAGGCCCATCGTGAGCTGCTGCACGACGCTGCCCAGGCTGGTGGCCTGGCTAAGGCGGGATCCGGGAACGTCGACATAGCTGAGGAGCTGGATGGAGTTAAACTGCGTGGTGCGGACCACGCCGAACAGCATCATGACCGCGACCAGGACGAGATGGGACGTCGCTGCGTCGAAGGTCGCGAATGCAGCGATCATGACGGACGACAGGATGGAGTTGAGCAGGAGCAGCCGCTTGAAGCCGAGCACGCGAAGCATGCGGGCGGTCAAGGGCCGGATAAAGATCGCGGCGATGCTGATGACAAAAGTGAGGCTGCCGCTAGAAATTGGGCTTAGGCCGAAGCCGATCTGGAACATCAGCGGCAGCAGGAACGGTGGCGCGTTGATACCGATGCGGCTAAGCCCGCCCGCGAGCGAGCCGATGCGGAAGGTGCGGATGGTGAAGAGGCCGAGGTCGAGCACGGGCGCCGCGCGTTGGCGGCCATACCAAACGAAAATGGCGAGCAGGGCCGCCCCAGTCCCGAGCACGGCGGTTTGAATAGCCCAGGACACTTGGCCGCGCCCGGCCGTTTCCAGCGCCACCTGAAGCAGCACGAGGCCTAGCCCCACCAAGACAAAGCCGGGTAAGTCGAACCGGGCCGGTGCGCCGCGTTGGTTTGGCACGGTGCGCCAGGCAATGGCGATGGCGAGCAGCCCGAAAGGAATGTTAACGAGGAAGATCCAGCGCCAGGTTGCGTAGGTGGACAGGATGCCGCCCAGCAACGGCCCGATGGTGGGGCCGAGCATGGAGGGGATCGCGACGTAGCTCATGGCGCGGATGAGTTCAGATTTGGGGAAGGAGCGGAACAGGATCAGCCGGCCGACGGGGTTCATCATGGCGCCGCCCAGGCCCTGCAGAATGCGGAACCCAACCAGCATCGGTAGGCTGGTTGCCAGGCCGCAGAGCATGGAGCCGGCGGTGAACAGCGCGAAAGCAGCGCAGATGACGTTGCGCATGCCGAAACGGTCAGAGATCCAGCCGCTGATGGGGATGAAGATGGCGAGGCTGAGTACGTAACTGGTGATGGCCAGGTTCAACCGCAGCGGCGTTTCCTGCAGGCTGGTGGCCATGTCGGGGATCGCGGTCGTGATGATCGTTTGGTCCAGTTGCTCCATCAGGAACCCGGCTGCGACGACGAGCGGGATAAGCAAATGGCGCAGTCCGGCAGGGGAGGCAGTCACGGGAACTCCGGTGAGCGACCGGATCATCACCCGGAATTTGTTGCGGCGCAACAGGGCGCTTATGGGGTGTTGGGAGCGCGTGATCTATCCAGGTTACGTAGCGCGTGGACTGTCCGGATCGTTTGCCGCCTGTTCTTGGGGTGGCACATGCGTCGGCAATCTGCGTAGTGGGGTGTGTTTGTGACGCGGTTCATGGACGCGTTGAATCGGTTCAAGCGGCGCCGTCTGCAAGCAACACCGTCTGAGCGCGGACGAGGCGGGCGAACTGCTTGGGATATCGGGCCGTCAGTTCCGCCGGTTACGCGTGCGGTTTGAGGGTGAGGGTCAGCCGCAGCGTCGCCTGGCCGAACAGCGTCGACACCGCATGGTGCTGGTAGTGGTAGTCCTTCACACGGCAAGCACGGTCAGAGTGCGGGCATTCCGGCCACCGAACCGCATGGCTCCTCGCCTATACAGCGACGATCTCCCGTTGAACGCCCGCCAGCAACTGCTTCGCTTCGGACAGGCTCAGACCCACGTTGGCGAT
>CAXTDP010000057.1:0-14923 GCA_964242295.1 uncultured Acetobacteraceae bacterium
CGATCATGCATCCCGCTCACATATAATCACACAATGATCTTCTGAGTCAATCTCCATCATCACCGTGTGGCGGGACGTCAAGACCGGCGCCAACCTCAAGGTCGTCGAAAACCAGATCTCCGGCCAGTCCTACGGGCCCGGCACGACCTGGACGGCGACCCAGGTTGAACAGATACCGTGACAACGGCCAGCTATCCGCCCTGCTCCAGCTGCCAGATCGCCCGTAGCCCCGGCAGGAGGCAATATTCGCCGTTCTCCTAAACATGGGCCAACATCCCATGAGCAGGTTCCTGCTTCACGGCGATCCGTTTCGTCTTGGCCGCGAGGCCAACACCAGAGCGGATCGCTCCACAGGCTGCCACCGAAGAACTTCCGGCGGTTGTTCATGCTGATAGCAAAGGCACGTAGTTGTTGCGATCCGCCTTGGTTATCGTCGGATTGCCTACGAACCTTGCCGTAGATGCCGGCTCTCGACAAGGCCCACGCAACGTAGTGGATGGCATTGAAAGGCCATGTTTCCCGCAGCAGCCTACAACCCCACAAGACTGCCCAGGCGCTTACCGACACCGAGGCCTACGTCCAGTCACAACGGTGGCGCCAAAAGGTCGAGATCCTGTTCGCCCACCTCAAGCAGCAGTTCGGGATCCGGCGCCTGCGGCTGCGTGGATTGCAAGGTGCGGCCGAGGAGTTCCACCTTGCAGCCGCGGTACAGAACCTGAGGGGGCTGGCACGGCTCACAGTCTGTGGTCTGTCAAGTCAGGTCGGGACCGCAGCATTCGGGTGAGGCCAGGTCGCCCTAACGGCAGTTACTAGACTCATTCCCAAAACAGAACTAGACCATCATGCCCAGCTTCACAGCACACCCTTCAGGCTTTTTCAACAGCATCATCTATTTCCAGACACCTGCCGATCAAGCCATCGGGCCGGACTCTTCGACGATCGGGCTCATCCACCGCCGGTGCGCCTGGAACCGCTCAGACAGCAGATCAATGAAGCTACGCACCTTGGTCGAGAGGTGGTGGCGATGCGGATAAATGGCGTTGATCGCGAACTCGACCGGCCGGAAGCCCGGGAGGAGCGGCACCAAGGCGCCGGAAGCGACTTCCTCGGCGATGACGAAGCTTGGCGCCAGGAAGATGCCGTGGCCGGCCAGCGCCATGAGGCGCAACGTCTCTGCACTATTAGTGACCAAGTTGCCGCTCACCCGAACGGCCGCGAGCTCGCCTCCAGCATCCTCAAAGCGCCATTCCTCGCCGAATGGATAGTGCGCGAACCGCAGGCAGTTGTGATGCGCCAAGTCCGAGGGATGCGCCGGGGACGGGTGAGCGTCGAGATAAGCTGGGGCGCAGCACAGGATGTGGCGCCACGGCGTGAGACGGCGGACGATCAACCCTGAGTCTGGGGGCGGAACGGTGCGGATCGCCAAATCGTAACCGTCCTCGATCATGTCGACCATGCGCTCTCCAACGGTAAGATCGAGTGCCACTGCCGGGTAGGTGGTCAGGAACTCCGAGGCGATCGGCGCGAGGAACCGCACCATGCTCATGCTCGTGTGCAGCCGCAGCGTGCCTCGTGGCGTGGCATGTAGCGCGGTCGCGACCCGGTCGGCGTCATCAAGGTCGGCGAGCACCTGCTGCGAGCGTTCGAAATAGGTCCGGCCGATCTCGGTCAGGCTTACCTTTCGCGTGCTCCGGTTGAGCAATCGTACTCCGAGACGGTCCTCGAGTGACTGGATGTGGTTGCTGACCATCGTGACGGACATGTTCAGCCGTCTTGCGGCTGCGGAGAAGCCGCCGCTCTCCACCACGCTGCCGAATACCGTGAGGCTGGTCAGTCGATCCATGTTCTCCCTCGGATTATCCGCCCCTGCTTGATGATCCTTTCGGTTCTTCCTCGATTAAAGCAAATCGCGCCGTGCTGCATCCTGCCGGACATAGACGGTCGTCAAGTGGATGGCCGGCAAGCAGGAGAGTTCAGATGAGCGAGATGCCCCGGGTTGAAACGATGCGCCAAGCGATCGCGGCCGATGCGGTTACCTCCCACGCGGACACTGCTCCGCCGCGCCGCCGTTTGACGGTCCGCCGAGCCGCGATCGGCGTGGCCCTGCTGGCCGGCACAGCGCTGGCCGGCTACTACGGCCACGATTACTGGACCAACGGCCGGTTCGTGGTCTCCACCGACGACGCCTATGTCAAAGCCGACTACACGACGGTCGCTCCGAAGGTGCCGGGCTACCTGTCCGCGGTTCTCGTCGAGGACAACCAGACTGTTCAAGCCGGGCAGGTTCTGGCCCGGATCGACGACCGCGACCTGCGCGCGAGTCTTGATCAAACCCATGCGGACGTCGCTGCCGCGGTAGCGACCGTGCGCAACCTGGAGGCTCGCATCAGCTTGCAGGGCGCGGAGATCATCCAGGCCCAAGCGGCGATCGAAGCGTCCGAAGCCCGGCTCGGCTTCGCCAAGGAGGATGCGGAGCGGTATCGCGCCCTGGCGACCACTGGGGCCGGGACGGTGCAGCGGACCCAGCAGTCTGGCTCGGCCCGAGACCAGGCCGCGGCCCAGCTGCGCCATGACCAGGCGGCCTTGCTCGCTGCGGAGCGGCAGGTGCCCGTTCTCGTGACCCTTCGCGACCAGGCTCTGGCACAGGCCGAGCACAGCCGGGCCGTTGAACGTCAGGCTGAACTGAACCTCAGCTATGCCACCATCACCGCGGCGGTCGATGGCACGGTCGGCGCCCGCTCTCTGCGCGTGGGGCAGTATGTGGCACCCGGCACGCAGCTCATGGCTGTGGTGCCGCTGAATGCCACCTACGTCGTGGCGAACTACAAGGAAACTCAGCTGGCCCGGGTGCGGGTCGGGCAGAAAGTGTCACTGCGGGTCGATGGTCTGCCGGGCACGACGCTGCAAGGACGGGTGGATAGTGTGTCGCCGGCCAGCGGCCTCGAATTCGCGCTGCTGCCGCCCGACAACGCCACCGGCAACTTTACCAAGATTGTGCAGCGCATCCCGGTGCGCATCAGCATCGACCCGGTCAGCTCGAGCGGCCTGCTGCGTGCCGGCATGTCGGTCGAGCCCGCGATCGACACGCGCCCGGCGGCCCCATCTTCCACTCCGGCTGGATAGTCCATTCGCCTTTGCCCGTATTCTCCGTCACCCGGCCAGCGGCGATGCTGGCGGTATCGGAAGCAAGGAAATCCCGCCATGTCGACGACCGCCCCCGCCCAAGCCCAGCCGCCCTCCGGCACCAAGATGTGGGTCGCCGTGATCGGCGCCACCTTGGGCGCGTTCATGGCGGTGCTGAACATCCAGATCGTCAATGCGTCGCTCGCCGACATCCAGGGAGCCATCGGCGCGGGGATCGATGACGGCGGCTGGATCTCCACCGCCTACCTGATCGCCGAGATCGTGGTCATCCCGCTCACCGGCTGGCTGTCGCGCGTGTTCTCGCTGCGAGCCTACCTGCTCGCCAACGCGTTCCTGTTCCTGGTGTTCTCCATGGCCTGCGCGTTCGCTCAGAACCTTAGCCAGATGATCGTGCTGCGGGCCATTCAGGGCTTCACCGGCGGCGTGCTGATCCCGATGGCGTTCACCATCATCATCACCTTCCTGCCGAAGGCGAAGCAGCCGATCGGACTGGCGTTGTTCGCTCTTTCGGCAACCTTCGCCCCGGCAATCGGCCCGACCATCGGCGGCTACCTGACCGAGAACCTCGGCTGGCAATACATCTTCTACGTCAACTTGGTGCCCGGAACGCTGATGATTGGCCTGCTCTGGTTCTCGCTCGAGCGCACGCCGACGCAACTCAGCCTGCTGCGTCAAGGCGACTGGGCGGGCATCGCCACCATGGCACTCGGCTTGGCCTGCTTGCAGACCGTGCTGGAGGAGGGCAACAAGGACGACTGGTTCGGGTCGGCCTTCATCACGCGGCTATCGGTCGCCGCCGCCGTGTCGCTGACGCTGTTCGTTTGGATCGAGCTGACGGCGAAGCACCCGCTCCTCAACCTGCACCTGCTGGCCCGGCGCAATTTTGGCCTAGGCATCGCCGCCAATTTCCTGCTGGGCATCGCGCTGTATGGCTCGGTGTTCATCCTGCCGGTCTATCTGTCGCGCTTGCAGGGCTACAATTCGGAGCAGATCGGCTTCGTCCTCGCCTGGACCGGCCTGCCGCAGCTAGTGCTGATCCCGCTCGTGCCGCGCCTGATGCGCCGGTTCGACCCGCGCCTGGTGATCGGCACCGGCTTCGTGTTGTTTGCGGCCAGCAATTTCATGAACGTGCATGTGACCGCCGACACTGCGGCGAATCAGCTGCTGCTGCCCAACATCGTCCGTGCCTTCGGTCAGGCGCTCGTCTTCGCGCCACTCTCGGCAGTTGCGACCGCCGGCATTGAGGCAGTGAATGCCGGCTCAGCGTCCGCCCTTTTCAACATGGTCCGTAACCTCGGCGGTGCGATTGGCATCGCCGGGCTGCAAACCTTCCTCAGCAAGCGGGAGCAGTTCCATTCCAACATTCTGACCTCGGCGGTGTCCGGCTTCTCCGAGGCGACCCGCACCCGGATCGACCAACTGACCGGATACTTCCTGGCACACGGCACCAGCGACCCGGCAACCGCCGCGCACAAGGCGATTGTCGCCGTGGCGGCGCGTGTGCGCCAGCAGGCCAACGTGATGGCATTCGGCGACACCTTCGCGCTGCTCGGCATGGCCCTGGTCGTGGCGCTGCTGGCCACGCTCTTGCTCCGCAAGCCCGCACCGGGCGAGAGCGCCGGCGCGGCGCATTAGATCACCGTGAACAAAGGATACAACATCATGTCTATCTTGAGGCCTATTGCGGTGCCGTGTGCGGTGACTGTTTCCGCTCCGGCCATGATGACGGCTTGCCGGGTGCATGGCTTCGGCCCCCCGGCGGTGATCGGCCTGGAGCGGATCGAGATGCCGGTCCCGGGCGAAGGTGAAGTCCTGGTCCGGGTGCATGCTGCCGGGGTGGGGCCGTGGGATGGCTGGATCCGGGCTGGGCGCAGCGCGCTGCCGCAGCCCTTGCCGCTCACGCTCGGCTCCGACCTGTCCGGCGTTGTGGTTGCGGTCGGCCCAGGGGTGGAGGCGTTTCAGCACGGCGACGCCGTTTTCGGCGTCACCAACCCTCGCTTTGTGGGTGCCTGTGCCGAGTATGCGGTCGCTTCGGCCGGAATGATCACACGCCGGCCGGCTCGCTTGGACGACATCGACGCGGCCTCGGTGCCGGTGATCGCAACCACGGCGCTGGAAACGATCGAGCGGGGCGGCTCCCTCGCCGGTCGGACGGTGCTGATCCATGGCGCGGCCGGATGTGTCGGCGCTTATGCCGTCCAGCTTGCGCATCGTGCCGGGGCGCGGGTGATCGCCACGGCAGGCTGGCGCGACCTGGATTACGTGCGCAGCCTCGGCGCCAACGTCGTGGTGGATTACCGGGCGGCCCGGTTCGAAGACGTCGCCCGCGATGTGGATGCGGTGCTGGACTTCGTTGGGGGCGAGTCTCAGCAACGCTCCTTTGCCGTGCTGCGCCGCGGCGGGACGCTCGTTTCCGCCGTTTCAGTGCCTGATCAGGCCTTGGCTGCCCGGCACGGTGTCTCGGCCGTGTTCTTCTTGGTCAAGGTGACCACCGAGCGGCTGACTGCCTTGGCCAAGCTGATCGGCTCTGGCGCATTGTCCACGGACGTGGGCGCCGTTATGCCGCTCGCCTCGGTGCGGCGGGCGCATGACATGCTGGAGGGCGTCCGCCCGCGCGTGCGCGGCAAGATCGTCCTGCGGGTCAGTCAGTGACGACCCGGCAGGATCGCGAGCGGCTCGCGTCGTCAGCAAGGCAAAGCTTCGCGAGCTAGCTGGAGGATCGTGGTGCACCCCGGAAGGGGTTCGTAGAGGACTTCGTGAAGAGCGATGCCAGGTAGGACGTATAGCTGGAAGTGCCGATCTGGTTCAGCCATTCCAGCGTGATGCCAACTGGATGGATGTGCCGTTCGGTGCTTTCGGCCACACGGATCAGCAGGTCCCTCTTCACCTCCCGGGTCGTCTTGGCGAACTCGTCCGTTGGGAAGGTCGCCATGATCCCGCGAACCCCGGTTACCACCGTGTAGAACGTTGCCACCTCCTCACACAGCTTGGCCGGCAGCAGTCCCAGTCTGTCGGCAACCGCATTGAACACGGGATGCGCAAACGGCAGCTGCGAAAATCCTCGGAGGCGGGCATCTAATTCGTCGGTGTCGTCGAACACCTCCAAAGCCTTATGCGCGGCCGTTGTCACGTGTGGGCGCAAGTCGTGGACGTAGGATTGTATCTCGCCATAGATTGCGCTCGCCACTGCCGCAGTCTGCCGATGGCGGCTCCAGCTATCCGCAATCAGCTTCCCGAGCAAGGCCGCGATGCCGGTCACGATGGCGACCCATATGGAGGCGCTTGATGGGGCCGATCTGTAGGCGGTCCCAAGTGCTGCGATGCAATCGGTCACGGGTTGTCCTCCAACATTTATTTCGCCCAATGGCGTCACGGTCTCGGTCGCAGCCTTCGTGCGGGCAGCGTCCACTCCGGTTCGCAGCATAAGCAGGGATCAGGAGCGCAGTGGGGTCGCGATCCCGAGCAGGGCCTGCAATTCGGTCGTGTTGCCGACAAGGTCCGCCAGCGTATAGCCGTCGAGCACGCGCAGAAAGGCAGACCGTGCCTGGTGCAGCGCGCCGCGCAGGCCGCATGCCGGAACGATCGGGCAGGACGCGCAGACCGGCTCGAAGCAGGGGACCAGTGCCATGTCGGGCTCGGTGCCCCGCACCACGTTGCCCACTACGATCTGGTCGGCCGGTCGCCCGAGCCGCATACCGCCTCCCTTGCCGCGAACCGTAATGATGTAGCCGGCGAGACCGAGCTGGTGAGCCACCTTGGTCAGGTGGTTCTTCGGGATGCGATACGCGTCCGCTACCTCGCCGATGGTCGATATGCCGTCCGGCTTGACGGCGAGGTACATCAAAAGGCGCAGGGAAAAGTCCGTGTAAACGGTGAGCCGCACAGTTCGTCCCCGATAAGCGTAGGCCATAAGATGCATTTTTGATCTTGCTTTTCAAGCGCACCTAGCCCATAACATGCACGTTGAATACATGTTATGAAAGGCGCTCTCGTGGTTGTCGCTCGCAGTCTCCTCACCCTGTTCCTGCTGCCTGGAAACCTCGTTTGCGACCTGGCTGGCGCCCAGCCCGGCGATGACCGCGCCATGATCCGCAGCTTGATCAACATGCTGGTTTGGAACCTCGCCGCCGTGATTGTCGTGGTGACTCTGTGGTGACCTCCCAGCTGCCGATCCACGAGCTGCCTATCCACGACTTGGTCGGCCGGTTCTATGGCCGGGTGCGCCAGGACCAGCTGCTCGCGCCGGTGTTCATGGCGACCTTGGGCGAGACGGATGCCGCCTGGGCGGCGCACTTGGCTCGGCTCGCCGATTTCTGGTCCTCCGTCATGCAGGGCAGTGGCCGCTATCACGGCGACCCGTTCTCCGCCCATCTCCGCCAGCGGGACCTCACGCCCGTCATGTTCGACCGGTGGCTCGATTTGTTCCAGGCCACGTGCCGCGAGGTGCTGCCGCCGGATGAGGCCGCCGCCTTCGGCAACCGGGCGGAGCGGGTCGCACGCAGCCTTCGGATGGGCCTGTTCGAACGCTTGCCGGCCCGCAAGGCGCCCTATCAGGCGTCAGGCCCGCCCGTTGGTTAAGTCTCCGACCTTCGTCCTCCCATCCCTGCCCAGCCCCGCTTGCGACCCGTAGGCGGCACCAGAGAAGGCTTGCCCCATGCTGTCTGACCATCATCGCGCCCTCGTCTCTGCCACCGTTCCGGCGCTCCGTGCCCATGGTGGAGAGATCACACGCGTCTTCTACCGCGACATGCTCGCCGCCCATCCGGAGCTGTTCGACTATTTCAACCCCGCCAACCAGCGCGATGGCGGACAGGCAGCTAGCCTGGCGGCATCGGTCCTTGCCTATGCCAGCCACATCGCCAACCCGGCGCCGCTGACGGGCATGATTGAGCGCATCGCGAGCAAGCACGTGAGCTTGGAGATCAAGCCCGCGCACTACCCCATCGTCGGCCAGTATTTGCTGGGCGCCATCAAGGAGGTGCTGGGGGATGCAGCGACCCGTGAGATCATCGAAGCCTGGAGCGCCGCCTACGGCCAGCTTGCAGCCATCATGATCGGCCGGGAAGCCGCATTGGCCGAGGCGGGGGCCGCCCAGCCGCAAGGCTGGCGCGGGTTCAAGCCGTTCCGTGTCGTTCGCAAGGTCCTGGAGAGTGATGTTACTGCGTCGTTCTACCTTGAACCCGTCGATGGCACGGTGCTGCCGCCCTTCCGGCCGGGGCAATACGTGTCTCTCCGCGTCCGTGTTCCCGGGTTCGATCATCATCAGGTGCGGCAATACAGTCTGTCCTGCGCCCCGAACGGCCGGGAGTACCGGATCAGCGTCAAGCGCGAGGCCGCACCGACCGACGTGCCTGGTGCGCCCCCCGGCCTGGTCTCGAATTGGCTCCATGATGCGGTGCGTGAGGGTGATCGGCTGGACGTTCATATGCCGCTAGGCGACTTCGTGCTGCAGCCCGGGACACATCCGGTCGTGCTGCTCAGCGGCGGATCGGGCATCACCGCCGTGCTCAGCATGCTGGAGCATCTGACCGGCAAGGATGGGGGCGACCGCGAGGTTGTCTTCCTGCACGCGGCCCGGCACCGCGGCCACCACGCCTTCGGCAGTCACGTCCGGGCATTGGCCCGACGCCGGCCGGGCGTTCGGGTGACTGTGTTGTATGGAGAAGCCGGACCGGCAGACGAGCCCGGCATTCATCACGACTTGGTCGGCCGCCTGACCGCCGACCTCATCCGCACTCACTTGCCGGCAGGCTCGGCCGACTTCTACTACTGTGGCCCGATCGGGTTCATGGCCGGCGTCGAGGCCGCCCTCGACAGACTCGAAGTGCCGCATGCCCGGCGGTTCAGCGAGGCCTTCGCACCCGACCCGTCCTTTGCCGTGCCCACGTATCCCGTGCCGATGCCGGTTGCAGCGGAATGACCTGCCCTGTCACTCCGCCACCTTGGTGGGAGGCGCGCCGATGATGCCGTCCGCCGTCGGCCCGTCCGGATGGTCGGGGTTGTGGGAGTGCGTGGAGCGGATCGCGCTCGCCGCGCCCACATGGCCGTTCGGGCCGTAGAACACGAGATGGAGCCCCCAATAACTTGACACGGAGATCACCAGCGCCGCGGCGAGCCCGACGGGGATGTTGCGCACCGGCATCTCCAGCGCGGCCAGCACGGCAGACTCTTGCCGGCTGTGATCCGCCACGACGGCCAGCAGGATCGCCATGATCAGTCCATGGCCGATAATCTCGATCCGTCCGAACGGCCATACGGCGGATGTGAAGATGACCAGCAGCGCCAACGCGGATAGCCGGCGGATCAGCGGCGTCCAGAGCAGGCCGAAGCCCATGGTGAACTCGGCTACGCCCGCCATGGGAATGAACGCGTCCCGCGGCAGCCCGAAGGTGAGGAAGGGCTTTTCCTCCACCAACGGATAGAACCATTCGGGATAGGCGAACTTCTCCAAGCTGGACCACATCAACGCAAAGGCCAGACCCCAGCGCAACGCCTCGAACCGGTGCCGGCGCCATGCCTCATCCGGCAGCGCCGCCACTACGAGGTAGCCGGCGATGCCCAGGCCAAGCGCCAGGTAGTCGAATAGGTGGAACAGATCGTAGTCGCGCAGGGCCAGCAGCCAGAGCGCCACGATGCCGGCGCCGGCGAGCGGCATCGTCGCGCGCCAGAATATCAAAGCGGCGATCAGCAACTGCATCCAGGACACCCACTCGGCGGGTGTCTTCAGGTCGGGGGTGAGATACACGCCGCCCACAGAGAAGATCGCGACGAAGAAGGCGGCGACGATCGCTCGGACGTAATCGTCCAGGCGCCCCCACATGGGCTGGGTCAGCCGATCGAGCCCATCGAGAACCGCTTCACCATGACTGCCGCGCTCCACCAGTCGGGTCATGACAAAGAGTGCCAGCACCAGCCCGATGCCGAGCCAGAACCAGCCATCACGAAGCGTGGCAGTCACCGGCGCGGGCGGCGCGCCGACAATGTAAGGAGCAAACCATTTCACGTGCGCCCACGCAGCACCCGGCCAGCATGCCGCAACGGCGGACAGCACCGCCAGGTAACGCGGCGTGGAACGACCGATGGGTCTGCCCGGTCGTTTCACCGTGGCCGGACGATGCCTATTGCCGGCCCGGACGTGCCAGCCGTCGGCACAGCCCCATTGCAGGCTGGAGAGCCGCATATTGAGGGTCACACAGCTAATCTGCATTGGAACTCAGCGCCACCAATTATTTGCAGCAGCAACGGTCTGGAAGTTTGTCGCGATGACCTGCGACGTCGCGATCAACTGGGCCGTGTCCTGATCGTATGCCGCACGCAGCTTTCCCCGGATCTCGTCGGACGGCTGGGTGGCCTTCACTTTCATCCTCGACAGCTTTATGGCGAGCTCCCATCCCGCCTGGGGCGTCTCGGTCTTCAAGCTGGTCAGCCAGATGTCGCTCAATGTATCGCTCCTGCTGCAGCATTGCCGGCCGTCAACGTGCCTGTCCGAGCGGCCAACCTGATGCCGGCGGCAAAGGAGCGGAGTTCGGCAGGATCCTGCTCGGCCATTGCCACCGCAACGTGTCCGTCAGGCCGGATCAGATAGGCCGCGTTCGCTCCCAACCCGGCTTGCTTTGCAGCGTTGTCCCAAGGCAACACATCCGCCGCCACGCCAAGGTTTGCAGCAGCCTGAGCCAGTGCCGGGCTGAGACTGCCATAGACGTGCAGGCGCCAGTCCAGCGCCGCCAAGGTTGCGTAGTTGCTGCCAAGCCACGGTAGGCGGTCGCCGCCGCATACCGTCCCGGCTCGGTCGTTGCTGAGTGCGCTGCTGCGGTAGTTGATCCGGGTCTGCGAAACCGTGGCGAACATGACCCGGTGAACGGCGGCTAAGCCGGTCAACGCCGGCACAATATGTGGCAGCAGCCAGCTTCGAAGGAACTGGCTGGTCCAGCCCTCGCTCACTATTCCCTGGAACGCCCGGTCCGTTGTCTCCACGAGCTTGCGGGCGAAGGCGATGCAATCCGTTTCGAACGTGTCGAGGATCGCTTCGCCGGCTCTGCCCTGGATGACGTTCGCGAGTTTCCAGGACAGGTTCACCGCGTCGCCGATACCGGTGTTCATGCCCTGGCCGCCGGCCGGGCTGTGCAGGTGCCCGGCATCGCCGGCGATGAACACCCGGCCCACGCGGAACCGGGCCGCCACGCGGTGATGGACGCGGTAGGTGGAGATCCAATTTATCGCCGCTACCTCGACCCCGAACGCGTCTTCCACGACCGGCCGGATGTCCTCGAAGGTGATGCCGGAAGGATCCCCGAACCCGGCGGGTACGACTCCGATCAGCCGTTGCATTCCGGTGCTACGCACGGGAAGCATCATCACGCTGCGCTCGCCAAGATGCATGAAGAAGTCACGGTTCGAAGGACCCGTGACGGCAACGCCGGCGACATAGAAGATTTGGGTGTAGGTGCCTCCCGGGAAATCGATCCCAAGATGGGGTCGGAAAACGGTGTGGGCGCCGTCGCAACCGCAAAGATAGGCTGCCTCGCAGACGTCCTCGCCATTGTCATGCTTGAGCACCGGCTGGACGGAGCTGCCGTCTTGTTCGAACGACTGCAGGGACGTGTTTCACTCGACGGTCGCGCCGAGTGCAGCCAACTGCTCGACGCGGAACCGTTCATGGTCGTCCTGCGGAAAGGAGAGCACAAACGGGTATGGGCTGACGCACACACCGGCGCCGAGCCACGAAACCGCCGCGACCTCGCGGCCGTGCTCCAGCAAATGAGCGTTCTCCACCCGGGTGCCGCGCTCGATGATGGCGTCGGCCAAACTAAGCTGCCCGTAGAACTCCAGCGTCCGCGCCTGAACCACCATCGCACGCGAGGCCTGGCCGGGGTCGCTGTTGCGATCGATGATGCCGAGAGGCACGCCGTGATGGGCCAAGCGCATGGCCAGCATCAAGCCGGTCGGCCCGGCGCCGATGATCAGGACGGGGACGCCGGCCATAGCTGCCTTACGCAGCCGCAGCAGGGGTGGTGCGGAAGCTGATGGCCAGGCGGTTGTAGGCGTTCATCAATCCGATCGCGATCGTCAGGTCCGCCAGTTCCTTCTCACTGAAGACCGCCTTGGCTGCCTGAAACTCGGCGTCCGGGACGCCGGTGTGGGCGACATTCGTCACCGTCTCCGACCAGGCGAGCGCCGCGCGCTCTCGCGCATCGAACAGCTTTCCTGCTTCGCGCCAGGCCGGAACCAGGATCAGCTTGTCGATGGTCATTCCGCCTTTCAGGAGGTCTCTCGAGTGCATGTCGATGCAGTAGGCGCAGCCATTGATCTGCGACGTGCGGAGATGCACGAGATTGATGAGGTCCACGGGCAACCCGGATTGCAGGAGGTAGCCGTGAACACCCCCCAAGGCCTTCATGCCGGCAGGTGCGAGGTGCACGTAGTCGAGGCGGTGTGTCATGGTCGGGTTTCCGATTTCCGATCCGGGATCACGAGCGGCTCGTCGCTACTGTTCACGACGAAGATGGCCAGGAGCTTTGCCGGCTTGGTTCGGCTGGCGTTCTCGCTGACCGTGTGATGGGCGCCGGGCGCCTCGTACCAGCTTTCGCCAGGGCGGTAGATGCGGACAGGTGCGCCATCCACCTGGCTTCGGATCTCGCCCGATAGCACGTAGGCGTAGATGAATGCCGAAGGTGCATGGGTGTGCGCCGGAGAGGCGCCGCGGGGCGGATAGGTCACCAAAGCGGCGATCAACGACTTACCCGGCACGTTCGGAATGTCATGGCTGAACGTCGGCGTGACGGTCTCTACCGGGGCGGCAGCGCGCACTGCAACCGGCGCCGCGGCCCATGTCGCAAGCGCGATGATAACAAGTGATGGTCTGGCGAGCATGGCAAGGGCTCCAATGACACAGCGAATCGTGCAACACCGCGCTGATCAGAAGAAAGCACCAGGATTGCCCGAAATCATTGTACCATCGGGCCATGGATACGTTTCTCCGCATCGGTCTGGACCGCGCGTCAAGGGCCTCGCTGTCTGAACAAATCCGGAGCGGGATAGGCCAGGCTATCCGGGAACGCCGTCTCACGGCAGGTGCGCGTCTTCCGTCCTGGGGCGACCTTGCGGCCCAACTGGGCGTGGCGCGCGGCACGGTGCGGGCCGCCTACCAGCGGCTCGCTGACGACCAACTCGTCGTTGCGGCAGGATCAGCCGGCACGTTCGTGACTGAACAGCCGCCGGCTGAGGCGAAAGCCGACAAGCAGCTAGACCAGGCGCCCCTGTCGGACATGTTTCCGGACTTCTCCACCGCGCCGTCGGTTTTCCAGGGCGGCGTGCCAGCCCTGGATGCATTTCCATACAAGCTGTGGTCCACCATCATGCACCGTGCGGCGCGTGCCGCCGCCGCGGCACCTACCAGTTACCCCGACCCACGGGGAGAGCCGGAACTGCGGCATGAGATTGCCGCCTACCTTGCCGTGGCGCGCGGCCTCATCTGCGCGCCGTCGCAGATCGTGGTCACGAACGGCTACGCCGGTGCGCTCGGGCTAGTGATCCACGCGCTTGGCCTGGAGGGACAAACCGCGTGGATGGAGGACCCGGGCTTCCCACTCACTCAGCGGGCGCTTGAGATGGCGCGGGTAAAGACCGTCCCCGTGCGAGTGGACGCCGAAGGGCTGGATATCGACGAGGGCGTGAGGCTCGCCCCCGATGCCGCGCTGGCGATTGTTACTGCCGGCCAGCAGGCGCCGCTCGGCGTCACGTTGTCCCAGGCGAGACGACGGGCGCTGTTGGCCTGGACCGAGCGATCAGGCGCCTGGGTCATCGAGGATGACTATCTGAGTGAGTTGCAGCTCAGGGGACGAGCGGCCCCAGCACTTGCCTCACTCGATCGGACCGGCAAGGTGATTTATGCGGGCAGTTTCAGCAAGACGATCACGCCAGCCCTGCGGCTCGGTTTCCTTGTGCTGCCTTCTGCACTGGCAGCCTGGTTCGGCAATGTTGCGGGGTGTCTCGCGCCGGCTCCAGCCTCTGGTGTGCAACGGGCCGTTGCCGAGTTCATGCACAAGGGACATCACCTTCGCCATCTGCGCCGCATGAAGCGCCTCTATAGAACTCGCCAAGACCTTCTGCTGACGTCGCTTCAGGATGGCGCGTTACAGCCCTCGGTGAGCCCGCGCGCAACTGGACTTGCCGTCCTGCTTCGCCTGCCTGATGGCGCGAAGGATGTTAGGATTGCCACTCAAGCTTTACAGTTCGGCTTGGCCCCTGTGCCGCTTTCACCTTGGTCCATGACACCTGGGGCATTATGCGCGGGGCTCTTGCTGTATGTGACGAATGTCTCGGAAAAGCGCCTTGCTGCGGATTGCGTTCGTCTCAACGACTTGATTACCCGCTTCGGGTGATTGCTCGTCTGACAGAAACATCCTAACCGACCGGGATGTCGGGATGTGGTCGCCATGCCCTTCGGGGATTACCCTGGCGGGGCGCCGAGACGAGACAGCCAGCCCCATCCCAGATGGGTCGTCCACAAGCTTCCGAGACGCTGGCCTGGGCGAGTCTAGATCCTACCAGGACAGCCTGACGCCCAGCGTGTGCCCATCTGCGGCCGTGTTCACGTCGGCATTCTTCCGCTGGCTCGCCATGCTTAAGCTCCCGCAAAGTTGAGGTGGACCCGTGCTTCTTGCGAACATTCGCCATCTGTAACCCCTGGCCTTCAGACCGTTTTAGGGGCGTGACTCTCTCTTAGCTAAACCACGTCCAGTTTGAGAACCGTAGCCTCTCCTGGGTTTAGGTGGACGGA